>SPJP01000020.1 GCA_006844665.1 Paracoccaceae bacterium | reverse complement strand
AACGAAGTGACAGCCGTGTTCGACACAACGCCGCCAACGGTTACGGTCGGCACCTTCCAAGGGCCATTGAACGGCCAACGCACCGTGATGATCACGACCAGCGAGGAAACAACAAACTTTGTTGCCGCTGATTTGACCCTGGTGAACCTAACCGTGGATTCGTTGGTGGATCAGGGCGACAAAAAGCAGTTCCTGGCAACGGTCACGCCCATTGCAGACGGGGCGATCGGTGTCAGCGTCGCGGCAGGGATGTTCACCGATGCCGCCGGCAATGACAACCTGGCCTCCAATGCCGCGACAGGTTCCCATGACGGCACGGCCCCGACGCCCGCAATTACCGCCAGCGTGGCCGAAACCACCAGCACCGATCCGTTCACAGCGACCTTCACGTTTTCCGAGGCAGTGACCGGCTTTGACCTGACGGATATCACAATCACCAACGCATCGGCCAGCGGTTTGGCAGGCGGCCCTACCGTCTATACCGCGACCATCACTCCAAACGGTGGCGGCGATGTCGCGATCTCTGTCGCAGCAGGGGCGGCGGCAGATTTGGCTGGCAACGCTAGCACCGCCAGCAATGATTTGGTGGTTAAAGACAACACAGTCGAAGTCACCCGCGAGATGGTCAAAGACTACATCAACTCTCGGGCCAGCAACCTAATCTCGAACCAGCCCAACACCACCAATTTCATGACCCAAGGCATCGGCGGCGGCTTTAATGCCAATGTGACCCGCGGCCATGGCGTTTTGGATTTCCAAACCAAAGCCGGGTCAAACGCCTGGTTCCGGGGCAAGCTGGCCTGGTCCAATATCGGGGTCGAAGACACGGATTACGCCCATACAGCCTTTGGCTATCACGAGTTTCTAAGCGATAACTTGATGGTCGGCGGCATGGTGCAGCTGGACTATGCCCGCGCGACCTCTGGCGCGGCGGTCACGGAAGGCACAGGTTGGTTCGTTGGCCCCTATATGGTCGCTAGGCACCCATCCCAGCCACTGTATTTCGAACTGTCTGCCCTAGCAGGCCGGTCCTATAACACGGTCTCGCCGTTCGGCACCTATAGTGATGATTACACATCGAACCGCGTGATGGTCACCAGCCGCGTGACAGGCGAGATGATCTTGCCCGACATCACCTGGCGCCCCAGCCTGACCTTGTCCCACGCGTCGGACGTCACAGACGACTACACCGATAGCTTGGGCAACCTGGTCCCCGGCCAAAAAGTAGCCTTCACCGAACTGGCCATCGGCGCAGATTTCGCCAAGCCTCTGGATATCTGGGAAGGGGACTTTCTGCTGACCGGGGGCTTTTCGGGCCGCTTCAACTCGACCGAGGGCCTGTCCGCAGGCCAGCAAGTCGTCCATGAAGACGCCAGAATGCGCTTGGATTTGGGCTTTAACTATCTAAGCCTGAACGATGTGCGCACGTCTTTGTCCGGTTATTACGATGGCCTGTTCGCAGACAATTACCAATCCTACGGCCTGCAGCTGCGGGTGGACTGGAAGTTCTAAGGAATAAGGGGGGCTTGGTTGCCAGGCCCCCCGCGCCTTACAAAGCGGGCTAACTGATTTCCTGCTGGTAGCTGTCCGGTAAGTTCTCGGGCACGTCATCCCGCGCCAGTACCGATGCATGAATGCGCGCGCCTTCCGGAATTACCCGTGGCTCTGATCCGGGGATTGTCCAACCTAGTACGGATTGGCGGATCGTGCCCTCTGGCGCTTTGCGCGGCAGGTATTCCAGGAATTGCCAGCCAAGCCCCATCGAATCGTTAATTGGCGCTTTCGGGTCAGGCGCTATGTAGGGCTTGCCCTCGCGCTTACCCAACACGATCTCATTCACGGTCCGGGTCTTGAACTCCAACCCAAATTTGCTGGTCTGCTCTATCATCCAGTGCAACGGGATCTTGGCCAATGCAGATGTGGCCTCGGGATAGCCGCCGCCAACATCCCCGTGGGATCCGGTAAACCAAACCTCTTTGGCGTCCTGGGGCAGGGCGTCATTGGCGCTGAACCTGTTCTGGCTAAAGCTTTGCCCCAAGGGCCAAAGCTGCGGGCGAAACATGGTGCGTCGTTCCGATATCGCCACCGCGTGGCGCACGGCCTCCACCGAAGGATTGGTGGCGGTGAATGCATGTTTACGCAGCCGGGGCAGCACGCCGCCGCTTTCGATGACCGATGACACCGTATCAAACAGCCCCAAACACCGGATCGAGGGTCGATCCGGCCGCAAAACCCGTTCTTGCAACCGCATTTCCGCGAAACTGTCTTCGTTCCCGTCCTCGCCAATGCGCTTGTAAGCGCGGTAGACATAATCCAGCAGGTTCAGATTGCGCTTTTCCAACAGGCCAAACGCATGGATGAACCCGGCCAGGACCCGCGCCGAATAGGCACCGCGTGAAAACCCAAAGATATGGATCTGGTCCCGCGCGCCTTTTTCGCTCTTTTCGTAATTCTCGACCAGAAAACGGTAGGCCTCTTTGACATTGGCGTCCAAACCCCAGCCCGTGGCCATGCCCCAAACCTCGATCCCCTTGCGGGTCAGGCGGGACCAGGCCTGCTCGGCCCCAAATGTGCCGACGCCCGGGTCATAATACACCAACTGCTCGTCAGACTTTTGTAAGGTGCCGTACAGCCGAAGAATGTTTGAACGATCGGCTTTGATCTCGTTCGAGGTCCCATCAAGCAGGATTACAATCTTTTTCGGCATCACTTAACCCCCAGCACACAACCTAAAAGGGATGCTTAGCCTGCTGGGTGGTAAAGACAAAGCGCCTATTCAGGATCAGGAATGACGTCTTGCCTTTGCGTGCCCAGCCCCTCGACGCCCAGTTCCACCACATCCCCGGCGCGCAGAAATTGCTGTGGCTTCAGCCCCATTCCAACACCGGGGGGCGTGCCGGTTGAAATAACGTCGCCGGGCATCAAAGACATAAACTGGCTTAGGTAACTGACCAGATGGGCCACCCCGTAGACCATCGTTTTGGTCGATCCGTCCTGCATCTTTTTGCCGTTCACAGACAACCACATGCCCAGATTTTGTGGGTCTGCGACCTCGTCCTTCGTCACCAGCCATGGGCCAAGTTGGCCGAAATTGTCACAGCTTTTGCCCTTGGTCCAATTGCCCGCCCGTTCCAACTGATAGCTGCGTTCCGACACGTCATTGGTCACGGCGTAACCCGCGACATAGTCCATCGCGTCCTCTTCCCGCACATATTTCGCCCGTTTGCCGATGATCACGGCCAGCTCGACCTCCCAATCGGTCTTCTCGGACCCGCGCGGGATCAGGATCGGATCATTGGGCCCGCAAATCGCACTGGTGGCCTTCATAAAGACCACAGGCTCAGGCGGAACATCCATACCGCTTTCGGCGGCGTGGTCGGCATAGTTCAGGCCAATACAGATGAACTTGCCAGTTCCCGCGACACAAGGGCCCAGACGCACGTCCGCAGACACGGCAGGCAGCTTGGTCAGATCAACCGCCGCAATCTGCGCAATCCCGTCAGCAGACAAAGCCTCGCCCGCGATATCGCCCACCACCGAGGACAGATCACGGATCACACCGTTTTCGTCCAAAACAGCCGGTTTCTCGGCACCCTGCGCGCCAAATCGAAGAAGCTTCATCCCGCAAATCCCTTTGTTTATGTCCGGACCAACCTGGGCATGGATACAATTGCTAACACCAAGCTTTCAAAGCGGAAGAAGCTTTGCAACAGGCCAATTTTACAAGCCATTTGGTGACCCCGGCAGGATTCGAACCTGCAACCTGCCCCTTAGGAGGGGGCTGCTCTATCCAGTTGAGCCACGGGGCCGTTTTGGTTGAAAGACCGGCCAAAACCTTCTAGCCGCCCTTTCTTGTCCTCTAAGTCATAACTGCGCCCGCTGGAACCTGCCAGTGGTGATGTTCGCCTGGCAGTAAAACTGGTGTTTAGCAGCAGACAGCGACGACAAACAGAATCTGGCCTGTTAGCGCAAAACCAAGCGTTCGTTTTGGCCTGGATTTTCCCACCTTTGGACAGAAAATGGGGCCTATCCCCTTCGTTTCGCAAGAATCTTGCCGTCTGGGCCACTGGACCTGTTGCAAGCGCTTGGACAAGTCCAAAGCAAAGCGGTATTGCAATGGGAACTCTATTTGTGACGGAACTTGCATGGCTAACCCAATTCCTCCTCGCCGGCCTTTGACCCTTCGGGATGTGGCCGAGCAATCAGGCGTTTCAGAAATGACCGTCAGCCGCGTTCTGCGGGCCCGTGGTGATGTCAGCCCGGCCACCCGCGAACGGGTTTTGGAAACGGCCCGGACCATGGGATATGTGCCAAACAAGATCGCGGGTTCCTTGGCGTCCAGCCGGGTTAATTTGGTCGCGGTGATCATTCCCAGCATGGGCAACCTTGTGTTCCCCGAGGTCCTGTCCGGCATCTCGGCCGAGCTGGAAGGCACCGTGTTGCAGCCTGTTCTGGGCGTGACCGACTACCGTCCGGGGAAAGAGGAAAAAGTCCTGTACGAAATGCTGTCCTGGCGCCCGTCTGGTATGATTATCGCAGGGCTGGAACATTCTGATGCGTCCCGCGCCATGCTGGCCAGCTCTGGCGTGCCGGTGATCGAGATTATGGATACCGACGGCGATCCTGTAGACTGCGCGGTAGGCATTTCCCATGATCGCGCGGGCCGGATCATGGCCAAACAGATCCTGGAATCGGGCTATCGCAAGATCGGCTTTCTGGGCTCTGTCATGGACAGGGATCACCGGGGCCGCAAACGCTTGCAAGGCCTCAAGTCAGAGCTAGAGGCCGCAGGCGTACAGCTTGCGGACGAAGAATTCTACGAAGGCACGTCCTCAATCGCTAAGGGCCGCGAAATGACAATCGCGATGCTCAAACGCTCGCCGAATCTGGACTTTCTGTATTATTCCAACGACATCACGGGCGTCGGTGGTCTGCAGTATTGTCTGGAACAGGGCTATGACATCCCCGGCAAACTTGGGCTTGCTGGCTTTAACGCAGTGACTGAACTCAACGGATTGTCCCGCAAACTGGCCACGGTCGACAGCTGTCGTGCTGAAATTGGGCGAACTGCGGCTCGGATGATCCTGGACCGGCTCGAAACTCCGCAAGAGGGCGAAACAATAGAGCTGACCCCAATGCTGGATCCGGGCGAAACCCTGCGAACGCCGGGCTAAGCGATGTTGCGTGACCTGACCTTACAAAGGGCCGCGTTCATCCTGACGGCTGGTCTGGCCCTTAGCCATATTCTGTTCGCCACCTGGCCGGGCATTGATCTGTGGGTCGCCGGGCTGTTCTATGCGGATGGCGGCTTTCCCCTTGCCGATTTGGCGTGGCTAGAGGTCGTGCGCAATGCTTTCTGGAACCTGACCCTTCTGCTGACGCTGGGCTGTCTGGTTATGTGGATCATCACCCTGATGCTGGGCTACCGCGCCCATACCCCGGCCAATGTCTGGCTGTTTGGTTGGCTTAGCTTTGTCCTTGGCCCAGGCCTGCTGGTCAACGCCCTGTTCAAAAGCCATTGGGGCCGCGCCCGTCCCGCCCATTTGGAACAGTTTGGCGGCGACGCGCAGTTTACCCCGCCGTTTCAGATCGCCGACCAATGCGCCAGCAACTGCTCCTTCGTGTCCGGCGAAGGGGCGGCCTCTGTCATGTTTGCGATTGTGGTGGGCGTGCTGGCCTGGCGCTGGATCGCGCCGCGCTACCACCCTTTGCTGGTCACAGGGCTAAGCGTGATCGCGGTGCTCTTTGCCGTGCTGCGCGTGGTCAAGGGCCGACATTTCCTGTCGGACATTACCCTTGGCGGCTGGATGATGGCTTTTGTGGCGTTAGGATTGTTCTGGGCCCTGAACATGAAAGCCCATTTGCCAAGCTTTTCTTTGCGGAACCTGCGCAACGATCTGCGCAGTCTGCAGGCCCATTTGTGGCGCCCGGCTTTGCGCCGGATCGCCACGATTTTTCAGTAAATCAAAGGCCTTACTGGCCCGCGCGGGAATGCCGCTTACGCTCGTGTGGGTCCAGATAACGCTTGCGCAACCGGATCGAGCTTGGGGTGACCTCAACCAGCTCGTCATCGTCGATATAGGCGATGGCTTGCTCTAGGGTCATCTTAACCGGCGTGGTCAGGCGCACGGCTTCATCCGTGCCGCTGGCGCGAACGTTGGTCAGCTGTTTGCCCTTCAGCGGGTTGATTTCCAGGTCGTTGTCCCGGCTGTGCTCGCCCAGGATCATGCCGGTATAGACATCTTCCTGCGCACCGATAAAGAACTTGCCGCGATCTTCCAGCTTCCACAGCGCGTAGGCCACGGAAACGCCCTTTTCCATCGAAATCAGAACACCCTGACGGCGCCCTGGGATCGGGCCTTTGAACGGCGCCCATTCGTGGAACACGCGGTTCAGAACACCAGTGCCGCGCGTGTCGGTCAGAAACTCGCCGTGATAGCCGATCAGTCCGCGGGACGGCACATGAGCGATGATCCGGGTTTTGCCCGCGCCCGCTTGCTTCATCTCGGCCAGGTCGCCTTTGCGTGGGCCGGTGATCTTTTCGATGACCGAGCCGGAATATTCGTCATCCACGTCGATGGTGACTTCTTCGATAGGCTCGTGACGCACACCGTCAATGTCCCGGAACAGAACCTGAGGACGAGAGATGCTCAGCTCAAACCCTTCCCGGCGCATGTTTTCGATCAAAACACCCATCTGCAATTCGCCGCGACCCGCGACCTCAAAGGCCTCGCCGCCGGGGGTGTCGCTGATTTTAATCGCAACGTTGGATTCGGCTTCTTTCATCAGACGGTCACGGATAACCCGCGACTGTACTTTTTTGCCGTCCCGACCCGCCAAAGGCGAATCGTTGATCCCGAAGGTCACTGTGATGGTGGGCGGGTCGATGGGCTGCGAATCAAGCGGTGTGTCGACAGCCAGCGCACAGATCGTATCGGCCACGGTGGCCTTCGACATGCCCGCGATGCTGACGATATCGCCCGCTTCGGCCGCGTCGATATCCTGCTGGGCCAGACCCCGGAACGCCTGAATACGGGTCACGCGGAACTGCTCGATCTTTTGGCCGATGCGCGACAGGGCCTGAACAGTTGCCCCCACTTTCAAAGACCCGGATTCAACCCGGCCTGTCAGCAGACGGCCCACAAACGGGTCACTGCCAAGGGTGGTTGCCAGCATGCGGAAATCTTCGTCCTTACGGGCCAACTGACGGGGCGGCGGCACGTGGCGCACGACAAGATCGAACAACGCGTTCAGATCCTTGCGCGGGCCGTCCAATTCCGCATCCGCCCAGCCTGACCGGCCAGAGGCATAAAGATGTGGGAAATCAAGCTGGTCTTCGTTTGCGTCCAAGGACGAGAACAAATCAAAGCATTCGTCCAACGCGCGGTCGGGTTCCGCATCGGGCTTGTCGACCTTGTTCAGAACCACAATCGGGCGCAGACCCAAGGCCAGCGCTTTCGAGGTCACGAATTTCGTTTGCGGCATGGGCCCTTCGGCCGCATCCACCAGCAGCACAACACCGTCCACCATGGACAAGATCCGCTCAACCTCGCCGCCGAAATCGGCGTGGCCAGGGGTGTCCACGATGTTGATCCGTGTGCCCTTCCACTCGACCGAGGTCGGCTTGGCAAAGATGGTAATGCCCCGTTCCCGCTCTAGGTCGTTGCTGTCCATGGCGCGCTCTGTGGTCGCCTGATTCTCGCGGTAAGTGCCGGACTGTTTCAGCAGTTCGTCCACCAATGTGGTCTTACCGTGGTCCACGTGGGCGATGATCGCAATATTGCGCAATTCCATAAGGGCGTCTTTCGGATAAAGAGGAGTTGGGCGGCCCGTAACGTACCCTTGGGCAAAAGGCTAGGGGGCAGATGCCGCACGTAACGCCGCGCCGTGGCTTCAGCGCAACCTTTCCAACAATCTGGCCGATGCATATCCATCCGGCGTGACCCCGATACTGGCCTGATAGCGCTGGATCGCGTTGATCGTATTGGGCCCGATAATCCCGTCAAACTTGCCTGGCGAAAACCCGGCGCGTTCCAGACTGTGCTGCAGCTGGATCTTCTCGGACAGGCTAAGCGCACGGTCGCCGCGCGGCCAACTTCCCCGGATCGGCCCACCCCCGGCAATGCGGTCGGCCAGATGACCCACCCCGATCACATAGGCGTCGGCTGGATTATAGGTCTCGATCACATGGAAATTGTCAAAGATAACGAACGCCGCGCCCTTAGATCCCGCAGGCACCAGGATCGACGATTGCCCGTGATCCGGAATCGCTGCGCCATTTGCCAACCTGACCCCAAGGCTGGCCCAATACCTGACAGGCCGCTTGGTCCGCTCGCCCGTTTGGGCATAGTCGAACCCCCGGGGCAGGGTAACTTCCATGCCCCAAGGCTGCCCCGTCACCCAGCCCGACGCTTTCAAATAATTCGCGGTGGACGCCAACGCATCAGTCGGGCTGTCGCCCCAAATATCGCGCCTGCCATCCCCGGTCGCATCCACCGCATGGGCCAGATAGCTGGTCGGCATAAATTGCGTATGCCCCATCGCCCCGGCCCAGGATCCGGTCATCCGTGCAGGCACCGTGTCACCCGATTGCAAGATCCGCAGGGCGGCGATCAGCTCGGTCTCAAAATACGCCCTGCGCCGTCCCTCGAATGCAAGCGAGGCCATGGCGTCAATCACCCGGCTGTTGCCCCGCATGGATCCATAGGCGCTCTCTAACCCCCAGATGGCGGCCACAATCTCGGCCTTCACACCATATTGCCGCTCGACCCGCTCCAGGACCCGCTGATGTTCCGCGAAATACCGTTTTCCGTTGCGCACACGGCTTTCGGACACGGCGGTATCCAGGTAATCCCAGATCTGCTTGGTAAATTCCGATTGGTTCTGGTCCAACTCCACAATGCGGGGCAAAAACTGTGCCCCGGCAAAGGCGGTGTCAAAGGTTTGGGCCGTGATCCCTGCGCGCAAAGCCCGGGCGCGAAACCCGGCCTGCCAGGCGGCAAAGCCACCCGGATTGCTGGCAACAAACGGCACAGTTTGCTGCGGCACACGCCCCCGCGCTTGGGGCCGGGGGGACAGCGCGACCGCCAAGACTGTCGCGGCGCCATTTGGGGAAATGGTTGCTCTGGGGGCCGGGCGCACAGTTTCCGTCGGCGCCAATGCCCAAGACATCTGCGCGCACATCGTTGCCAATATCGCAACAATCCAGCCCGCTCGCATAGGCTGCTGGCCTCCTGTGCCTGTAGATATGGGCGCAGCATAGATGCATTGTTGCCAAACCAAAGACAATTGTCGCAGGAAACTGATGCTCGGCCTAGCTCCGCTTACGGGCGCTTTTGATCTTGGCCTTCGCCGTCTTGGCCCGGGTGCGCCCCTTCATGGATGATTTCACCGGCCGCCCGCGATGGGTGCGCCGGGCCGGTTTGCGGGCCTTGCCGTCGATTTCTAACAGCTCCAGCAGCAACCCGCCGGTGATCGGCGTCGCCTCGGCCAACCGCACCAAAACCCGCTGCCCCAGCGCAATCACCGTGCCGCTGTCGCGCCCGGTCAGGGTGTTGGTTTCCGCGTCATGGTGGAAATATTCAGATCCCAGACTGCGGATCGGCACCAGCCCATCCGCCCCGGTTTCGTCCATCTTCACAAACACGCCAAACCGCGCGATCCCGGAAATCCGCCCGGAAAACTCGCCGCCAACGCGGTCTGCCAGATAGGACGCCAGATAGCGGTCCACCGTGTCCCGCTCCGCCGCCATCGAGCGTCGCTCGGCCTCGGAAATCAACGTGCCGGTATCAGCCATCTGTTCCTCATCGCGCAGGCTCAGCCCGTCCTTGCCCCAGCCATGGGCCGAAATCAGCGAGCGATGCACAATCAGATCGGCATAGCGCCGGATGGGCGAGGTGAAATGCGCATAGTTCCGCAAAGCCAGCCCAAAATGGCCGAAATTCTGCGGCCCGTAATAGGCCTGGGTCATCGCGCGCAGGGTGGACAGGTTGATCAGCTCGGCATCATCACGGCCAGCGGCTTGCTGTAACAGGCTGTTCAAATGCCGGGTCTGCAGCACTTGCCCCTTGGCCAGGTTCAACCCGGCGGCCTTTGCGACCTCGCGCAGGCTTTCCATCTTCTCGACACTGGGTTCTTCATGGACCCGGAACAACAAGGGCGAGGCTTTGGCAACCAGCGTTTCCGCCGCCGCCACATTGGCCAGCACCATGCATTCTTCGATCAGCTTATGGGCGTCAAACCGATCCCGAAACGCGACCGAGGTTACTTGCCCCGCCTCGTCCAACTCGATCCGCCGCTCAGGCAGCTCTAGCGCAAGGGGCTGTCGCGCCTCGCGCGCCTGTTTCAACGCACCGAAGGCGTCCCACAACGGGCGCAAGACGCCGTCGACCAGCTCCTCGGGTACACCATGATCCGTGCCGTCAATCGCGGCTTGGGCTTGCTCATAAGCCAGCGAGGCGCGCGACCGCATCAGCCCGCGGGTAAACCGGTGGCTGATCTTGGTGCCGTCAGCAGCCAGAACCATGCGCACGGCCATGCAGGCCCGGTCCACGTTTTCATGCAGCGAACACAGATCGCCAGACAGACCATCGGGCAGCATCGGCACGACACGGTCAGGGAAATAGGTGGAATTGCCCCGCTGCCGCGCCTCGGTATCCAGGGCAGATCCGGGGACCACATAGGCGGCCACATCGGCAATCGCGACCCACAGGATATGTCCGCCGGGATTGTTCGGGTCGGTGTCGGCCATGGCGCAAACCGCATCATCCCGGTCCCGCGCGTCAGCGGGATCAATGGTCAGCAAGGCAATATCGCGCAGGTCTTCGCGTTTGCCCAAAACCGGGGGCTTCGCGGCCTCGGCCTCACGGATCACATCTTCGGGAAAGTCATCGGCAATGCCATGGGCATGGATCGCCATCAGCGACACAGATTTTGCCGCCATCGGGTCGCCCAGCCGGGCCGAGATTTCGGCCAAAGGCAGCCCCATCCGCGACCGTGGTCCGGTTTGAACCGCCTCGACCAGCTCGCCATCGAGCGCGCCGTTCACGCCGTGCCCGATCACCCGCCATTCCTTGTCCGACCCTTTTTCAATCGGCACGATCCGCCCGCCCTCGGCGCTTTTGCGGAACACGCCCAGCAGTTTCGGCTTGTCGCCCCGGGTGCTGCCAATCCGCCGGATCAACCGACCTTCATACAGATGGTCCTGCCCCGTGGCCTTGGCGATCCGCACCAACAGCCGGTCGCCCTTGCCAATCGCCGGATCACCGCGCTTGGCGTGAAACAGCACCAAAGGCGCGTCGCCCTCGCCGTCCCATTCCATCGGCCGCAAAAACAAATCGCCCTGATCGTCGGGGGCCAACGCCTCTACCACAGTCACAGGGGGCAGGGTGCCCGGCTGGCGGAACCGGCGGGCTTTCTTTTGCAGCAGGCCCTCGGCCTCTAGCGCACGCAAAGTGGCCTTCAGCTCGATCCGAGCAGCCCCCTTGATCCCAAAGGCGCGCGCGATCTCGCGTTTATTGGCTTTGTCGGGGTTTTCGGCGACGAAATCGAGGATGTCTTGACGGGATGGCTGATTGATCATGCCTCGCGCGGTATCAGGTCAGGCGGGCCGCGTCATCAGGTAATGCGGGATTCCGGCGTCCAGAAACTCCTCGCCTTGGGCCAAATAGCCCAGTTTTTCGTAAAATTGCAGGGCATAGGTCTGGGCTTCCAGCTTGAACGAGGCAACCTGGTGCCGGTCCGCCATGACGGCATGAATAAAGCGGATCAAATCGGCCCCCAGCCCGGTGCCCCGGGCCTGCTTGGCCACGCACACCCGTTCGATCTTGGCCACATCCCCCAGCAACTGAACCCGCGCCACACAATGGGGTGCTGCGTCCGGTCCGGCTAAAA
Source organism: Paracoccaceae bacterium (assembly GCA_006844665.1). Classification (GTDB taxonomy): domain Bacteria; phylum Pseudomonadota; class Alphaproteobacteria; order Rhodobacterales; family Rhodobacteraceae; genus Dinoroseobacter. The sequence goes on along the minus strand of SPJP01000020.1, from coordinate 26,554 downwards.
CATGCAGCGCGCCATCATCACGACCGTCCAGCTCCTCGTCCATGGGCACGTCCTGTTCATCCACAAACACCTCGATCCGCAGGGCGATGCAGCCGTCCAGTTCGGCTTGGGTGGTCGCAACCCGCAATGTCACGTAAAATAGTCCTTCAGGATTCGGCCATAGATGCGGGTCAGGGCTTCGATCTGGGTTACTTCGACCCTTTCGTCCACCTGGTGCATGGTTTTGCCGACCAAGCCGAATTCGACCACCGGGCAGTGATGTTTGACAAACCGCGCATCCGACGTGCCCCCCGTTGTGCTCAGCACCGGCGTCACGCCCGTTTCCGCCAGGACCGAGGCCCCGATCAGATCCGACAGCGCGCCGGGCGGGGTGATAAAGCTTTCGCCCGACACTTTCAGCCGCATGTCAAAGCTCACCCCGGTCTTGGCGGCCACTTTGTCGATTTCGGCCTGCAACCATTTGGTCAGATCCGCGCTGCTATGGGCATCATTGAACCGGATATTCGCCATGGCGCGGCAGCTGGCCGGGATCACGTTATTGGCCGCATTGCCGGTATCAAACCCGGTGACCGCAAGGGTCGAGGCATCGAAATGTTCGGTCCCTTGGTCCAGCTTGTGACTGCTGATCGCATGCACCAGTTCGGCCATCGCAGGGACAGGGTTCTTGGCACGGTGGGGATAGGCCGAATGGCCCTGCACCCCGGTGGCGGTGATAAAGGCCGTCATAGACCCGCGCCGCCCGATTTTCATCATATCGCCCATCACCTCGGGGCAGGTGGGCTCGCCGACCACACAGACGCTCATCGCTTCGCCCTGTTCGGCCATCCAATCCAGCAAGGCGGCGGTGCCATCGACGCTCTCGCCCTCCTCATCGCCGGTGATCGCGATCACCACGGCGCCGTCGGGGGGCGTGGTGCTGACAAACTCAATCGCCGCCGCCACAAAAGCCGCCACGCCGCTTTTCATGTCTGTCGCCCCGCGCCCATACATCCAGCCGTCCCGGATCTCGGCCCCGAACGGGTCGGCGGTCCAGGCGTCCAGATCCCCCACGGGCACCACATCGGTATGGCCGTTAAAGCCAAATGTCTTGGCGTGGCCCTTATCGCCCCAACGCGCATATAGGTTGGCAATCCCGCCCCGATCCGCGCGCCAGCACGCGAATCCCGCGGCCTCCAGCTCGGCCTGCAGCAACTGAATCGCGCCGCCTTCTTCAGGGGTGACCGAGGCGCATTTGATCAGCGCAGAGGTCAGGGAAACGGCGTCTTTTGGCATGGGAAACTCCTACAGGTTGGTTTTGGATAACTGTTCATCCACAACATGTGCAATATGCAGGTGCAGTTTTACTGGCGAGATTGCAGGCCCTTGTGCTACGATTTCTGCAGATAACGGCGCGTTCAAGCGCCGAGAAAGCGGGATCGAGAGCTCATGATTAAATTTTTCGACGGTTCAGAACAAAATCTGACGCAGGACGATTCGGTTGTGACATTTGGTGCAACAGACGACACTCTGTCGACCCATCTGGACGAAGGCAGCCTGCGAATTTGCGGCCAGGTTCCGGCATTGCGGCCCAGCATGCTGGGTCTGTTCGGCATGGGCGAGCATTGGTCCCAACCCGGCGGCGTTTTCGCGATCTGGGTGTCCCCTCGGGGCGGGCTCGTTCTGCGCCACCGGACCCACGATACCTCGCTGTCTTGGGAAGGCCCGGCCGAATTCTGCGGCATGGGGGACGAGCTTCGGATCAGCTATCTGATCTGGACCAGCCTTGGTCGCGGTCTGCTGCGTGCGGAAAACGCCACCACCGGCGCCACCTGCGAGGCCCGCTTTACCGATGCTCAGGCGCTTCCGCTATTTGCCGGCTGGACCGACCTGCCCGAACTGCCCACCGTTCAGGTCGCCCGCGTTCCCCTGACACCGCGCGGTGCGGTTGGTTTTGCCCATGGCACCCATCTGCCCACGCCAAACGGCCCCGTCCCGGTCCAAGACCTTAATCCCGGCGATATGCTGCAAGGGGTCGAAGGCCCGGTCCGGATTCGCTCGATTGATGCGCAAACCATGACCGATGTGCAGCGCCAGGAGGCAATCACCCTCAACGCCCCTTATTTCGGCCTGACCGAGGCGATCACCGTCTTGCCAGACCAACGCATCCGCGTGTCCACCCGCGATGTGTTCCAGGTCACGGGTCATACCCAGGTCCTGTCGGCTGCGCGCGATTTGGTTGTCGCCCATGCCGCCCATCCCGATTGGCAAGGCCGCGGCCCTATGTTCAGCCTGGCCTTTGATCAACCGGCCACCTTGATGTTTGGCCATTGTCAGGTCGTCTGCCCCGGCAGTGCTGAACCCAGCCAGCAAGGCACGATCCTGCCAGCGCCCGGCGACGATCCTTGGGCCACACGGACAGAAACGGTGAATATTCTTGATGCGGTTGCCCGCCGCGACGGGGTTCTGCCAGACGAGGCTGCCAACGGCTAAGTGGCTGTAATTATTCGTAAAACGCTTCGCTCGACGCGACGATAACTGCGTTTTCTTCCAACGCGCGGGCCATCAAGGCACGGTCTTCGTCGCCGATCTCGTGGCCCAGCTCCTCGCGGTCTTCCAATGTGCCGTACCCTGTCACATCCAGCGGTGCCAAATCGGCCTGTTTCAGGATCGCCACAGTTTCGCGCACGGCCTCGGCCTCGTCCACACCAGCGGCATAGCACATCAGTGCGGCCCCCGTGGCCATCTTGGGCAAACCGTCGTCAGGGCTGCGGCCCACTTGAACCAACAGAGTGTACACGAAATGCGGCCGCTTCACCTTTTTCGGCTTGGCGGGGGGCGTCTCGGGGGCTGGGTTCTGGGCGTCGTCGGTCACGTCATGTCCTGTCGTGGGTTTGCGCGGCAAGGCGGAACGCCCAGGCGCAGGATCTTCTGGCTATGGATCTGTCACAGCCAGAAGAGTTTTCATTTAAACCACGCGGGATTAGTCGCGCAGCAGCTCGTTGATCCCGGTCTTGGACCGTGTCTTTTCGTCCACGCGCTTTACGATCACGGCGCAATACAGGCTGACCCCGTTCTTCGACGGCATCGATCCCGCAACAACAACAGAATAAGGCGGCACTTCGCCATACATCACTTCGCCAGTTTCGCGGTCCACGATCTTGGTGGATTGGCCGATGAACACGCCCATGCCGAGGACGGAGCCCTCACGCACGATGCAGCCTTCGACAACCTCGGACCGCGCGCCAATAAAACAATTGTCTTCGATGATGGTCGGACCTGCTTGCATAGGCTCCAACACGCCGCCGATGCCAACGCCGCCCGACAGGTGCACGTTTTTCCCGATCTGAGCACAAGACCCAACCGTGGCCCAGGCGTCAACCATGGTGCCCGTATCGACATAAGCTCCTAGGTTCACGAAAGACGGCATCAACACAACGCCCGGCGCGATATAGGCACTTTTGCGCACAACACAGTTCGGAACCGCACGGAACCCGGCCTCGGTCCAGCGGGCGGCATCCCAATCGTGCCACTTGCTGTCGACCTTATCCCACCAGCTGCCGCCTTGGGCGCTGCCGGACTGCATTTCCATATCTTTCAGACGAAACCCCAGCAAAACGGCCTTTTTCGCCCATTGGTTCACATGCCAGCTGCCATCGTCTTTCTTTTCCGCCACGCGCAAGGTGCCGCCGTCCAACGCCGCCAATGTGGTTTCAATCGCGTCCCGTGTTTCGCCAGTGGTCGCGGGCGTGATTCCGTCGCGTGCGTCCCATGCGGCTTCGATGGCGGTTTCTAGCTGAGCGTTTGACATCTGGCCCCTGGCCTCCCTCTGTGATCTATCTTGCAGGGCCTATATCCTTACAGGCTACCGGAGGGAAGAATGAAAGACGATCATCGCTCGCATCCATTGCGTCACAGCAAGCAAGACCGCGTCGCCGCCCGCGCCGTGCCCGATACACCGCAAACCCGGGCGCCTGCCTATAGTCTGGCCTTTACCGATGATGATTTTCTGTGCCGGGACGAACTGCGCCCCGTCCGCCTGCAGCTAGAGCTGTTGAAACCCCAGATGCTGCTGGACGAAGCCGGTGTCGAAAGCACAATCGTGCTGTTCGGCGGTGCCCGTATTCCAGAACCCAGCAAAAAAGAGTCTGCCCGGACCAAAACTCTGGCCGATCTGTCGCAATATTATGAAGAGGCGCGCAAATTCGCCCAGATCATGACCAAACGCAGCCTGCAATCGGATCACACGCAGGACGTTGTCGTCACCGGCGGCGGCCCCGGCGTGATGGAGGCCGGAAATCGCGGCGCCCAAGATGCGGGCGGCAAATCCATCGGTCTGAATATCGTGTTGCCGCACGAACAGGCGCCGAATGAATACGTCACGCCCGAACTCTGCTTTAACTTCCACTACTTCGCCATTCGCAAGATGCATTTTCTGATGCGTGCAAAGGCGATAGCGGTCTTTCCTGGCGGCTTCGGCACTCTGGACGAAACCTTCGAGGCTCTGACCCTCATTCAAACCGGCCGGATGGAGCGCGTGCCCTTCCTGCTGTTCGGCGAAGCGTTCTGGCGCAAGATCATCAACTGGGATGCCCTTGCAGACGCCGGAACAATCGCGGCCGAGGATCTGGATCTGTTTCGCTTTGTCGATACCGCAGAACAAGCGGTTCAAATCATCGACACCTGGGACGGTGCCGGCGAAAAGCGCGGGGCAATCCCCGGTCGGTAAAGCGGTCGGTAAAACGAATTAGGCCAGTTCAGGCGGCAGGGGGCAGATGATTGCGTCCTGGCGCATCGTCTTAACCAAGCCTTGCTCGATCTTCAGGCCGTAACCTGCCAAGCGGTGCTGCCATTCGCGCACCGAAAGGGCCTTTTTGCGTTCATCAAGCACAATGGCGCATACGTCATTGCGGAAATACGGGTCTGTCAGTTGTGTCTGTGTCATTTGATCGTCCTCTTGGAGAGCTACTGTTCACAAAAAGGAAACTGGCAGACGACTTTGTCCCAATATCCGCAACAATGGGGCCATTTCGGGGCAGATTATGCTTTTGCTCGCCTCTAGGGTCAGGACCCTAGGGCTCAAAGCCTGGTGCAATCCCCCGTTTGCAAAGCCACGCAATCCAATGGAAACCGGTTTTACAAAGACCAAAGGGGCGAATCGCCTTTTGCAAACTGTTCCGCAAATGATGACCAGTGCGGGCAATCATGCGAACTCCGCACAATTCCCGGCACAATAGTATTCAAACGCGTTGGGGTTTGGGTCTAAAGCCCCGCTTCAGCCTCGATCGCTTTGCGGCTTTTGCGCACCCGTTCTGTCGCGCTTTTCAGCTGGCCACAGGCGGCCATGATGTCTTCGCCGCGGGGTTTGCGGATGGGCGAGGCATAGCCCGCCTTGTAAATAATGTCCGCAAAGGCGCGGATTCGGTTGTTGGAAGACCGCTGATAAGGCGCGCCGGGCCATTCGTTGAACGGGATCAGGTTGATCTTGGCGGGAATGCCCTTGATCAGCTCGATCAGCCGGTGGGCGTCTTCGTCGCTGTCATTCACGTCTTTCAGCATCACATATTCAAAGGTGATCCGCTCGGAATTGCTGACCTTGGGATAGCTGCGCAGGGCGTCCAGCAGGGTCGCGATGTTCCATTTCTTGTTGATCGGCACCAATGTGTCGCGCACGGGGTCCGTGGTCGCGTGGAACGACACTGCCAGCAGGCAGCCGATTTCTTCCGCCGTGCGGGCAATTTCAGGCACCACACCGCTGGTCGATAGGGTAATCCGGCGGCGCGACAGGCTGATGCCCTCGGGGTCCATGGCGATCTTCATCGCGTCACGCACGTTTTCAAAGTTATAAAGCGGCTCGCCCATACCCATCAGAACGATGTTCGACAACAGCCGCGCTTCGTCCTTGGGCGCGCGGCCGGGTTCGGGCCATTCGCCCAGATCATCCCGCGCCAACATCACCTGGCCGATGATTTCACCGGGTGTCAGGTTGCGCACCAGCTTTTGCGTCCCCGTATGGCAGAACGAACATGTCAGCGTGCACCCGACCTGAGAAGAAATGCACAGCGTCCCCCGGCTGTCTTCGGGAATATAGACAACCTCCACCTCGTGTCCGCCCGCGATCCGAACCAGATATTTGCGGGTGCCATCGTCGCTGACCTGCTTTGTCACGATCTCTGGCAGCTCGATCACAAAATTCTCGGCCAGAAACGCACGATAATCCTTCGCCAGATTCGTCATCTCGGCAAAGTCCCGCACGCCCTTTTGGTAGATCCACTGCCAGACCTGACCGGTCCGCATCTTGGCCTGCTTCTCGGGCGTCCCGGCTTCGATCAGCGCAGCTTTCAACCCCTCGCGGGTCAACCCAACAAGGTTCGTCAGCCCGGATTCGGGCAATTTGCGTGGGATCGTCAAAACGTCCTGAGTGATAGGCGCTTGGGTCATAGGTCAGCCTCCGGTGGATGAGGGCCTATATAGCGCCTTGCGACGTTTGAAAACAGGGGTCGGGCCCGAAAGCCCGTTCCCTATGTATTAATGTCCGAAGATTAGCCGCCGCAGCGCTTGCCTGCCTCTTCATAGGCCGCTGTCAGGCCCTGCAGGCTGAACGTGTCCTCGGTCACTGTGCCACGGGACGACCGGGCTGTCAGTTTCGCCTCGGCCCCGCGTTTCATCGCCGTTGTGATCCGGGCGTCATCGGCGGCGGATGCAGGCCAAGCCCACTCGCCTTCGGTGAACAGCTCGAACGAGTTGCCGGAAATGGTCATGGTCACAGTCGATCCGCTGGCGAAAGGATAGCCACCGGTGAACGACACTTCGCCCGCCACAGAAGATCCGGGCCGGAAAGCGATAAACAAAAGGATATCGCCACGACGCACGGACACAACGCGTCCGTCACGGGTGTTCACGGTTTCCTTGGGGCTCGATACAGCCCAGCACTCGGTTGGGTTGTCTTCGACAAAGACGCTCCAATCGGTTTTGGCTGCGACCCGATTAGAGCTCGTCTCTTGTGCTGCCGCCATACCTGCAAAGGCCAGCGCCCCACCGGCGATCATGCTCACCATCCAAGTCTTCATTTAACTGCCTCCAATACCCCAAAACGACGGGCAGATGTCTTTGCTCTGTTATCCCGGTCGCGGATAGTCCACATTCTGGGGGGAAGTCTACCGAATTGAACAGCCAAGGCAAACCCCGTCAGCGGGATTTATCGTGGATAATAGTCACAGGAGTGATCATGAGCGGATCTGTACCCATAATCGAGTTCTGGCGCGGCGAAATGTTGGAAAGCCAGCATCGCGGCTTTGCTGTGGTCTGCGATACCAGCGGCCAGATTGTCGAGGCCTGGGGCGATCCCGACAAGATGATCTTCCCCCGCTCGGCCTGCAAAATGATCCAGGCCCTGCCGCTGGTCGAAAGCGGCGCGGCCGATGGCAACGGGCTGACCACCGAACAGCTGGCTTTGTCCTGCGCGTCCCATATCGGGTCGGCCATTCACACCGACCGGGTCGCCGCCTGGCTGGATCAGCTGGACCTAACCGATGACGATTTCCGCTGCGGCGCTCATGAGCCCTATGACCCAGCCGTCCGCGATCATCTGATGTGCAGCAGCACCGCGCCGTGTCAGGCCCATAACAATTGTTCCGGCAAGCACAGCGGCTTTCTGACCCTGAACAAATGGATGAACGGCCACGCCGATTACATCGAACTGGACCACCCCGTCCAACAAGCCTGCCTGGAAGCGACCGAGCGTATGACCGGCATCACCTCGCCCGGTCACGGGATCGACGGTTGTTCCGCCCCCAACTTCGCCACCTCGATGACAGGTCTGGCCCGCGCCATGTCGCTCTTTGCCGGGGCGTCCGACCAAAGCGCCGCCGGGCGTCTGCGCGACGCGATGCGCATGCATCCCGAACTTGTCGCGGGCGAGGGTAAAGCCTGCACCGAATTGATGCGCGCTCTGGATCACAAGGTCACGATCAAAACCGGGGCCGAGGGCGTCTATATCGCAATCCTGCCCGAACAGGGCCTGGGCATCGCGCTAAAGGCCGAAGACGGCGCGACCCGCGCGTCAGAGGCCGCAATCACAGCGCTATTGGCCAAATATGCAGGCCTGCCCTTGGATCATCCGATGGCGAAAAAGCGTCTGGGCGGGCCGATTCTGAACTGTCGCGGCACCAATACCGCCACGTCCAAAATCGCCCCGGGTTTCGCGTAACTATCTGTTAAACAGTGATAAAATCACTGATCGCATAGCCTTGCAGGAACAGCAAAGCCGTCAGATCACCGTGATTGACGCGAATATCGCATTCGGCCTGCACGCTGGGTTTGGCGTGCAGGGCCACCCCCATTCCGGCGCGACCCAACATGCCCAGATCATTGGCCCCGTCACCCACGGCCAGCACATCTTGCTCGGTCACTCCCAGCTTACCCGTGATCTGCTCTAACGCTTCGATCTTGGCGGCGCGGCCCAGAATCGGCAGGATCACCTGACCGGTCAGCTTGTCGTCTTTCGCTTCCAACTGGTTGGCGCGGTTTTCGTCAAATCCCAGCTTGGCGGAAATCGCGGCGGTAAAGGCGGTAAAGCCCCCGGATACCAGCGCCGCATAGGCCCCGTTCGCCTTCATCGTGGCCAGCAGAACCGGTCCGCCGGGCATTAGGGTAATCCGGGTGTCCAGCACGGTTTGGATCACAGATTCGGGCAGATCCGCCAGCAAACCAACCCGTTCGATCAAAGCTTCGTTAAAATCCAGCTCGCCATTCATGGCGCGGGCGGTGATGGCGCGGACCTTGTCGCCAACGCCTGCAACCTCGGCCAGCTCGTCAATGCATTCCTGCTGGATCATCGTGCTGTCCATATCGGCCAGCAGCATCTTTTTGCGCCGTCCTTCAACAGGCAGAATGTTCAGATCCACACCCTCGTTCTGCAAATCTTTCCAAACATCCCAACGGTTTCCGGGGATCTCGGCCAAGGTGAACTCGGCCGCCTGATCCGGCGACAGCCAAACTGCATCTCCGCCCCCCCAGGCATTGCGCAGGCTTTCAACAAGGGCGGGTATAAGGGCGCCGGGGCGGGCGATCAGCGTTGCTATAAACATAGGTCCAAGTTTCCGATAAGCGCGAGGCGTGTCGCATTTTTATGATTTAGCGACGGTCTAGCGCCATTTTACCCGTTGTGAAACCGGGTGCGACGCCATAGGTCCGGCGGCGGGACACCTCTCCCCAACGAGAGGCGCTTATCTGAAAGGGTAGCAAAAATGGCTACGACTACTCCGGCCACGCGGCCGGCAAATCCGCGTTTTTCTTCTGGCCCCTGTGCCAAACCCCCCACCTGGACTGTCGACGCGTTGAAGGATGCCGCCTTGGGCCGCAGCCACCGCGCCGCAATTGGCAAAAGCAAGCTTGCCGCTGCAATCGACCAAACCCGCGAAATTCTGGGCGTGCCCGCTGATTACCGGATCGGCATCGTTCCCGCGTCCGACACCGGCGCTTTTGAAATGGCGATGTGGTCCCTGCTGGGCGAACGCCCCGTTGAAATGGTTGCATGGGAAAGCTTCGGCGCTGGCTGGGTCACGGATGCGGTCAAACAGCTAAAGCTGGACGCCAATGTTCACACCGCCGAATACGGCGAAATCGTTGACATGGCCGCTTTGGATTACGACCGCGATGTCTGCTTTACCTGGAACGGCACCACTGCCGGTGTGCGCATGCCAAACGGCGATGCGATCCCTGCGGACCGCGCGGGCCTGACCTTGTGCGACGCCACCTCTGCCGCTTTCGCGATGGATCTGCCTTGGGACAAGCTGGATGTCACAACCTTCAGCTGGCAAAAAGTGCTGGGCGGCGAAGCGGCCCACGGTATTTTGATCCTCAGCCCTCGCGCTGTGGCCCGTCTGGAAAGCTATACACCAGCTTGGCCTCTGCCCAAGATCTTCCGCCTGACCAAAGGTGGCAAATTGATCGAAGGCATTTTCCGCGGCGAAACCATCAACACGCCGTCCATGCTATGTGTCGAAGACTACCTGTTTGCGCTCGATTGGGCTCAATCTGTTGGCGGTCTGCAAGGTCTGATCGATCGTGCCACGGCCAATGCTCAGGCAATCTGGGATTTCTGCGATGCCAATGATTGGATCGACAATCTGGCTGCCGATCCGGCGACCCGGTCCAACACCTCGGTTTGCCTAAAGTTCACCGATGCGCGGATCACCGATGGCGCAACCTTCGCCAAGGCTGTGGCTAAGCGTCTGGACGCCGAAGGCATCGCCCTGGATATCGGCGCCTATCGCGACGCACCTGCCGGTCTGCGGATCTGGTGTGGTGGCACGGTGGAAACCGCCGATGTGCAAGCCATGCTGCCATGGCTGTCCTGGGCCTTCCACGCCGAAATCGAAGCGCAGGCCTAAGCCTTCAAATCCTTGCGGCGGGCTGAACCGGCCCGCCAATTCCACCCTGTTTTTTGCACCGACGTAATACCGACATTTTACCGACGTGATACCGACCCATAGATAGGAGCCCAAAATGGCCCCCAAAGTTCTCGTATCCGACAAGCTTTCGGAAACCGCCGTACAGATTTTCCGTGACCGTGGCATCGACGTAGATTTCGAACCCGGCCTTGGCAAAGACAAAGATCGTCTGCTGGAAGTGATCGGCCAATATGATGGTCTGGCGATCCGTTCCGCCACCAAAGTGACCGAGAAGATCCTGGAAGCTGCTGATAACCTTAAGGTAATTGGCCGTGCCGGGATCGGTGTTGATAACGTGGACCGCGCCGCGTCCTCGAAGAAAGGTGTGATCGTCATGAACACGCCGTTCGGCAACATGATCACCACAGCCGAGCACGCCATCGCCATGATGTTCGCTGTCGCCCGCCAAATCCCCGAAGCCAGCGCCTCGACCCATGCCGGCAAGTGGGAAAAGTCCAAATTCATGGGCGTAGAACTCACCAACAAAACCCTAGGCGTCATCGGCGCCGGCAACATCGGCGGTATCGTCTGCGACCGCGCTTTGGGCCTGAAAATGAAGGTTGTTGCCTATGATCCGTTCCTCAGCGACGAACGCGCTTCGCAGCTGGGTGTCGAAAAAGTTGAACTAGATGAACTGCTTAAGCGTGCCGACTTCATCACGCTGCACGTGCCTTTGACAGATTCGACCCGCAACATCCTGTCGGCGGAAAACATCGCGAAAACCAAAAAGGGTGTGCGGATCATCAACTGTGCCCGGGGTGGTCTGGTCGATGAAGAAGCCCTGGCCGAGGCCTTGAAATCCGGCCATGTCGCCGGTGCCGCTTTTGACGTGTTCGCAGTAGAACCGGCCACCGACTCGCCCCTGTTCAACCTGCCAAACGTCGTCTGCACCCCCCATCTGGGCGCTGCAACGACCGAAGCGCAGGAAAACGTGGCCCTGCAAGTGGCCGAGCAGATGTCAGATTATCTGCTGACCGGTGCTGTCACCAACGCGCTGAACATGCCATCTGTCACGGCCGAAGAAGCCAAGGTCATGGGCCCATGGGTCAAACTGGCGGAACATCTGGGCGGTTTCGTTGGCCAGTTGACAGACGAGGCGATTCTAGAGGTCGAGATCCTGTACAACGGCTCGGTTTCGAAAATGAACCTCGACGCGCTGAACTGCGCCGCAATTGCTGGTGTCATGAAGGTCGCGAACCCCGACGTGAACATGGTTTCCGCCCCCGTGATTGCCAAAGAACGCGGTATGAAAATCTCGACCACCAGCCAGGATAAATCGGGTGTTTTCGACGGCTACATGCGCTTGGTCGTCAAGACGGACAAGCGTGAACGGTCTATCGCGGGCACGGTATTTTCTGATGGAAAACCTAGGTTTATCCAAATCAAAGGCATCAATATCGACGCCGAGATTGGCCGCCACATGCTGTACACCACGAACAAAGACGTGCCGGGTATCATCGGTGCCTTGGGTGTGACTATGGGCGAGAATGGCGTGAACATCGCTAACTTTACCCTTGGCCGGTCTTCCCAGGGCGAAAACGCGATCGCGCTTTTGTATGTCGATGCGCCGATCCCTGCGCCGATCTTGGACAAACTGCAAGAAACCGGCTTGTTCCAATCGGTTCAGCCTTTGGTCTTTGACGTCAACTGATCGGACCTACAGACTTTATCATCAGCGCCGCCCCCGGGATTTGGGGCGGCGTTTTTGTGTTAAATTGGGTTCAGTTGGTCGTGCTGCCTTTACGCCCTGTTCACTTCTGCCAGCCAGATTGAGGGTTGGTGGGAGTGGAAAGAGGACGTGAATATGACATCAGCACATAAAGGGCCGGGGTGCCCAACGTTGAAACTGAAAGATCATTCATCAGCGGCGCGGTCGCCGTTTGACAATGACACGGTGACGATGACGCGATTGTGGACATTGCTGAACGGAGGCCATTCGGCGCGTGATTGCAGCCCAGTGAACCGCATGTTTGGCTAAGACTTGCTGGGGCGGGGATCGCCCCGGTTAGATCATTTTGATCACGTCCTTGTCGATCGACAGGACATAGCCCTTTCGGCTGATGTTTTTCACAAGAATTTCGCTGACCATTTGGTTGCCCAGACTGTCGCGCAAGCGCTTGATTCGCGTGGCACCAGCGGCCTCGTCGCAATCGGCGGCGGACCTGCCTTGGATCATGCCTTCCAGCTCTGATCCTGACAGAATATCGCCGTCCATCCGCGCCTCGGCCAGGACTGACATGGTTTCTATCGCGGCATCTGTCAGTTTGAATTCCATATCGTTCAAAACTACCAGCCGTTCATCCCGCGAAATCAAAAGGGATGCCACCTGAATGCCTTGCTTGTCGATCTCGGACACACGCTTGTTCAGGGTCAGCAGGGTGATGATAAAGCCCAATGTGGCGATAAGCAGGGCGGTCGACACCACCAGCAACACGAAAATCACGATGCGGTAGCTTGTCAGCGTTTCCGAAAATGCGGTTCCGGACTGTGCCAAGATTTCCAACAGCGTAATTTCCGCCTGCCCCGTCAGGGCGTTTTCAACGAAAATCCGTTCAACCCGGTCGTTAAAAGCGTTTGCATCCGGCAAAGCCCGAAACAAAAAGAACGCGGCCAGTGCAAGGATAAGCACAATGGCCGCGATTCCGATTCCTAAAACTCGATTGCCCGCTTTTAGCGTATTAGAAGCGGAGATAGTTTTGTCCTGCATCAGTGCGTCTCGATCCCAAACCCTCAGCACCGAATGTCGAGAGGATCCGCAGCAATGTCCACCCCCCCTCTTGAAGACGTGATGTGGCCTCGGATTCGGCGCGGGCGGCATTGGAACATGCAGCATCGCTAAGTTCGATTACACCGTAATGTAGGCGCAATGGATTGTCGGTTTTGGCTTGATAATCTGCGTAACACGCAGCTTGGGCGGGAAGGGCCGCAAAGGCCGCGAGCGCCGTTGCTAGAATCGCCTGTTTCATCGGTAAATGCCTCGTTTTGCTGGGTATTACCATGTGCGCTGCCGGTCGGTTATTCAATAGCAAGGGCGGATCCTGGGGCTGCTATCCCCTATCAGCCGGGTGATATTGAGAGACTTTTAGCGATTGGGGCAAGAGTTGGTCATCGCAAATCAGCAAGGCCCCCACGGGCTGAACGCAAAGCCCAGACGGGCATCACTGAAAGGACGTTTCCATGTTTAAGACATTTTCCGCAGTCGCCCTGAGCCTGACTTTGGTCATGACTTCTCTGGGTGCAACAGCCACGCCAGCCCGTGCAGGCAATGACGATGTTGCAAAGATACTGTTCGGCGCTTTGGCGCTGGGGATCATTGCAAAAGGGATCTCTGATTCCCGGGACAACGACAACAACAACCGGGTAACCGTAACCACCAACCGCAACAACGCTCAAAACGTGATCCGCCCTAACCGGAACCAGGCGCAGCGTATTCCTTCCCGTTGTGCCCGCGAAATGCGGATTGGCAACCATGGTAATGTGCGGACTGTCTACCGCCGCGGGTGTCTGCGCCGCGCTGGTATCCGTGTTGCTCAGGCCCGTGAGTGCATGCGCACTGGTGTCGTTCGTGGCAACAACATCAACTACTACACCACACGGTGCCTGCGTCGTAGCGGCTTCCGTCTTTAATCCCCCAGTGGGTGGTCCGGTACAGAGTGTGTGATGGTGACGTGTGTGTAAGCGGTAACCAGTAGCACGGACCTAAGGGACGAGAGGAAACTCTCGTCCCTTTTTCGTGTTGCCAGGGGCGGGCCAAGATCGCAGAACAGGGGCATGTCAGCACCTGATCTAAGTTTCGAAAAGGCTTGGTATGCCCAAGGAGCCCGTTGGATCGCCGGGGTGGATGAGGTCGGGCGCGGCCCTTTGTCGGGGCCTGTGATGGCGGCGGCGGTTGTTCTGGATCTGGAAAGCATTCCCCTTGGCTTGAACGATTCCAAGCAGGTCAGCCCAAAGCGGCGGGCTGCGCTGGTTAAAGCACTGATTGATGTGGCCCAGATCGGGGTTGGATCGGCCTCGGTTGAAGAAATCGACGCGGTGAATATTCGCCAAGCCACGTTTTTAGCGATGCGGCGGGCCATTGCGGATTTGCCCCACCGTCCCGATGCTGCGCTGATTGACGGGCGTGATGTGCCCAAAGGTCTGCCTTGTCCGGCCCAGGCGATCATCAAAGGGGACGGGAAATCCTTGTCGATTGCAGCGGCGTCGATCGTGGCAAAGCAGGCGCGCGACGCGCTGATGATCCAGCTTGCGGCTGAATTTCCGGGCTATGGCTGGGATCGCAACATGGGATACCCAACAAAAGAGCATCGCGAGGCGCTGACAAGGTTAGGGATCAGCCCACACCATAGACGTTCGTTCAAACCGGTACACAACATCTTGTATCAAGAAAAATAACTAACGTACTGATTCCAAAAAGGAATTGACTGCGAATCACCTTTGACTCATCCTGTGGATAACTATGAAGCGCGCAAAGCGCTCGAGTCAGAGGCAGAAAATGACAAAGACCAAGAAGAACCAGGGTGCTACGGCGCCAGTGGCTGAATTGCCGCGCAATCAGATCCTCGGTGGTGATTGCATCGAGATTATGAACAGTCTGCCGGCCGAGTCGGTGGATCTGATTTTTGCCGACCCACCCTACAACCTGCAGCTGAAAGGCGATCTGCACCGCCCTGACAACTCGCTTGTGGATGCGGTCGATGATGAATGGGACCAGTTTTCCAGCTTTTCCGTCTATGACAAATTCACCCGTGACTGGCTGCGTGCGGCGCGTCGGTTGCTAAAGCCAAATGGCGCGATCTGGGTGATCGGGTCTTATCACAACATCTTCCGGGTCGGGGCGTCCTTGCAGGATGCGGGCTACTGGATTTTGAACGATGTGATCTGGCGCAAGTCGAACCCAATGCCGAACTTTCGCGGCAAGCGGTTCACCAATGCACACGAGACGATGATTTGGGCGGGCAAGTCCGAGGAGTCTAAATACACCTTCAATTACGAAGCGCTGAAAGCGCTGAATGACGACGTTCAGATGCGGTCTGATTGGGTGATCCCGATCTGTAATGGCGGCGAACGTCTGAAGGACGAAAACGGTGACAAAGCCCATCCGACGCAAAAGCCACAGGCGCTGTTGCACCGGGTTTTGATCGGGTCGACCAATCAGGGCGACGTTGTTCTGGATCCATTCTTTGGGTCAGGCACCACCGGGGCCGTGGCCAAGATGTTGGGCCGTGATTTCATTGGGATCGAGCGTGATCCGGGCTACCGCGAGGTTGCAGAACGACGGATTGCGAATACGCGGGTTCTGGACCGGTCTGCGCTGCAGGTTTCGACCTCGAAGCGGGCAGAGCCGCGGGTTCCATTTGGCCAGTTGGTGGAACGAGGCATGCTGCGCCCTGGCGAGGTCTTGATGAACCCACGGGGACAGACCGCCAAGGTCCGCGCTGATGGGACTCTGATTTCGGACGAGCGAAAAGGATCCATTCACCAGGTCGGCGCTGCGTTAGAGGGCGCGCCCAGCTGCAATGGGTGGACCTATTGGCACTTTAAGCGCGAAGGCAAAGCGATCCCTATTGATCTGCTGCGCCAGCAGATCCGTGCGGAGATGCGCGAAAACTAAATAATTTTAACAAGTTACCGCCTGTGCCCGTGGCCGCACCACGGCACATACTTGCCCCGCCTTGACCCCAAGGCGGGGTTTTTTCGTGGGCGTATCAGATCAGCTGGCCCCTTTGGGCATCGGGGTCGAAGGGGTTTTGTACGGCCCCCAATCAGTGATTTCGGGGTAATACATCGCCCGCCATTTGCGCACCCTTGGGTTCATGATGCGGAACCAAAGTGGCGGATACAGGGCGGCCATCGTCATAACGGGGTAGCCATAAGGCAAGCGGGGGGCTTCGTTTTCTGTATAGGGTTGTAGCAAGGGGAAGCGGCGGTCAGGCTTGTAATGGTGGTCGGAATGGCGCTGCAGATTGATCAGCAACCAGTTCGACGCCTTTTGCGTCGCGTTCCAGGAATGATGCGGTTTGACATGTTCGTATTTACCGTCACCCAGATGTTTGCGGGTTAGGCCGTAATGTTCGACATAGTTCACCAGCTCTAACTGCCAGATCGCGACAATTGCCTGGTAAATGAACAAAAACAGCCCTGCCCATCCGCCGATCACAAGGGCCAGCAAAAGAAACGCCAACTGAATGGCACCGTAGCGCCAAAACGGGTTGGACAGATCGGTGACGGGCAGGTCTTTGCGCGCCAGCATCTGCGCCTCGGCCCGCCAGGCGGATCCGATCCCTTCGCGCACGACCCGCGGAATAAAGCGGTGCACGTTTTCGCCATAGCGCGCGGTTACACCGTCACGAGGGGTGCCGACATAGCGGTGATGCACCAACAGATGTTCAGACCGAAAATGGCCATACAGAACCGATCCCATAAGCAAATCAGCTAACCAACGTTCGGTGCGGTTCTTTTGGTGCATCAGCTCGTGCGCGTAAACGATACCGACGGTGCCCGACATGACCCCCATGCCGAAAAAGGCCAGGATTTGTTCCCACCAGTCCAGATGGGCGGCACCGGGCACGTACCATAGCATCCAGATCAGCGTTAACCCTTGGACCGGGGCCCAGGCCAGGGTGATGGCCTTGTACCAGAACAGGTGGTCATCGGGGGTGTCGGGATTCAAGCTGTCTTCGGTTTGGCCTGCGATCAGATCCAACAGGCTAAAGGACCACCATGTGAAAATCGGCGGCAGCAGCAGGGCCCAGCCCCCGGTTTGCGCCGCGAAGACAACTGCGGGGACGATCAACAGGCTGATGGCAAAGGGCAACGCAGACCGAAGCTGTGCTGTTCTGGGGGCGGTATCTGGATCTGAATTGGTGTTCATCATGTCCTGCCTGCTGGCTTTGGTCTTACCCTATCGCCCCAGCGGTTTGCGTCAATCGCGCAAGGGCCAAGGGGTCGCAAGGGCAATGGCCTTTTTCATAACCGTAGGCAGGCTTGACGGCTGAAAGGCGTGTTTGTCGATGAAATGCCCCCGGTCGGGCGCGGCGCTTTCCGGGATATCGGCAACCAGCACGGTTAGCTTTAGGTGAAAATGGGTAAAGGTGTGCCGGACCTGCAGCCCATGGTCGATCCAATTGGCGGTCAAAGGTGGGGCTGGATCGGGTGCGTCGACCGACCAATCAGAACAGGGCCAACCCAGCATCCCGCCTAACAGCCCTTTATCAGGCCGCGTTTCCAGCAGAAACGCCCCATCGCTGCGTCTGGCGATATAGGCGGTGCCAAGGCGGGTCGGCTTTTGCACCTTGGGCAATTTGCGCGGAAGCTCTGGCGCGATGCCCATTACGCGGGCACGGCAGGGGCTTTGCCACGGGCAGATCCCGCAAGCCGGGGATTTCGGGGTGCAGATTGTGGCACCCAGATCCATCACCGCCTGGGCATAATCGCCGGGGCGCTTGGTGGGTGTCAGCGCCTGGGCGGCGGCGACAAGTTCGGGCTTGGCGGGGGGCAGAGGGGTTTCAATCGCGCGCAGCCGGGCCATCACCCGTTCGACATTGCCGTCCACAACGGTTTCAGGCGCATCAAACGCAATCGCTGCAATCGCGGCCGAGGTATAGGGCCCAATGCCGGGTAGGCTTTGCAAGGTGTCTCTGTCCTTGGGAAAAACGCCGCCGTGATCAGCCACAATAACGCGGGCGCATTTCAGCAGATTGCGAGCGCGGGCATAGTAGCCGAGCCCGGCCCAAGCGGCCATCACATCGGCGTCCTGTGCGGTAGCCAGATCATGGACGGTGGGCCAAAGGGCGGTGAATTTGCGAAAATATTCTTTCACGGCGGCAACTGTGGTTTGCTGCAGCATGATTTCCGACATCCACACGAAATACGGATCGGTCGGCTGGCCACTATTGGGCAAGGCGCGCCATGGCAGCGCCCGGGCATGGGCATCGTACCAGCGCAGCAATTCAGTGCTCAGCTCGTCTTTCACGCCTTTGTCACTCATAATTCGCGATGCTCTCTCTGCCAGCACTGGTCCATCTGTCCGGGTTCTTGTTAAGGTAGGTCGAATTTTAAGGAAACCGAACAGTGGCCACCCCGAACGGAGCAACAAAGCGCTTTCGCAAAGGTTTTCAGAAGACTGGAGCCTTGTTAAACACGCGAATCCGCAAAGCCGGGGAAAGCCGGGGATTCGCGGTGTCGCGCCTATTGACGCGCTGGGCCGAGGTGGCCGGGCCAGACTTGGCGCCGATGTGCCAGCCGCTAAAGGTGGGATATGGGCGTTCTGGCATCGGTGCGACACTGACCGTGTATGCAAAAGGGGCCCATGCGCCCTTGGTAGAGATGCAGAAAGAGGCCCTGCGGACCCGGGTGAATGCCTGTTATGGCTACAACGCGATCAGCCGTATTCTGATAACCCAAACCGCACCGGGCGTGGGCTTGGCCGAGGCGCAGGTTGGCTATGACGCCAAGCCGAAACCGGCCCCCATCGCGCCTGAAACAATCGAACAGGCGGCCCAAGCGGCTGCCCCCGTAAAAGACGACAGCCTGCGCGCGGCGCTAGAAGCGCTGGGCCAGAATGTGCTGTCTCGGAAAAAAAGACTTAAAGGAGCTAAGTCATGAAATACGCAATTTACGCGGCGGTCTTTGTTGTCGCCGCTGGGATCGGGACATTTTTCCTGACTGGATCCGACGATGCCACGGACCAAACCAGCGTCAGCGTGTCCGACGTCAACCCGGTATCCACAGCCGAGGCGCAGGAAATCGACACATCAGCGGTCTTGGACATGTTTATGGGCAATCCGGATGCGACTGTGACAGTGGTTGAGTATGCCTCGTTCACGTGCCCCCATTGTCGTCGGTTCCACGAAACGGTTCTGAAGGACCTGAAGGCTGATTACATCGACACAGGCAAAATCAAATTTGTGTTCCGCGAGGTCTATTTTGATCGTTACGGTCTGTGGGCTGGTCTGGTTGCACGTTGCGGTGGACCAGAGCGTTATTTCGGCATGGCTGACCTGATGTATAAAGGCCAGTCCGAATGGCTGGCTGGGGGCGAGCCTGCAAGCATCGCCGAAGGTTTACGCAAGATCGGGCGTTTGACTGGGCTAAATGACGAACAGTTGAATGCCTGCTTGCAGGACGAAGACATGGCCAATGCTATGGTTGCTGTATACCAAGAAAACGCCAATCGCGACGGCATCAATTCGACCCCGTCGTTTCTGATCAACGGCGAAAAGTACTCGAATATGAACTACGCTGATTTCAAGGAAATCTTGGACAACGAACTGGGCGAGTAAGCCTATTAGCAGCACTGGTTTGGCTGGCCACGTGGCCAGCCAATTACCCCTAGCCCTTATAGACCGGCGTCGGACAGGGCTTGATCAAGGGCCTGTTCGTCTTGGAATTGAAGTCGAACAGGGAATGCCAAGATTTGCCCCTGCAAGTCGATTGGCAAACGCACAGCATCTTTTTCCGTTGTCACCAATTGGGCCGATGCGGCTTTGGCCTCGGCCAATAGGCGCTGCATCAAGCGGCGATCCAGTGGTTGGTGATCTGCCAAGGCCTGGGTTCGGATAATCTCCACCCCTTCTTCGCGCAATGACGCAAAGAACTTGTCGGGATAGCCTATGCCTGCAAAGGCGAGGGCCCGCATATTTTTCCAGGTCATGCCTGTGGGCAAAGGCGCCAAATGCGCAGCAAGCCGTGAGATTCGGATTTGATCGCCGTGGGCAGCGTCAAACGCGCCTTGCATGGTTTCGGTGCCGATTGTCACCAGCAATTGGGCGCGGGCAAGCCCTGTGCCAATGGGTTCGCGCAATGGGCCTGCCGGGATTGGGCGGCCATTTCCAAAGCCCCGCTTTGCGTCGCACACAACGATTGACAGAGTTTTCTTAAGGCTTGGGTCTTGGTGCCCATCGTCCAGAAAGATCACATCTGCGCCTGCTTGAACGGCGGCTTGCGCCCCTGCGACACGGTCCTTTGATACCCAGACCGGGCAGAAAGCGGAGATCAAAAGCGGCTCGTCCCCTGTTTCAGATGCGTTGTGGGTCGTGGGGTCAACCTGGACTGGCCCGATCAGCGACCCGCCATACCCTTTGGACACGACATGAGGGCGGTGTCCTTTGGCAATCAGCCGTTCGACCAGCGCGATGACAGTTGGGGTTTTGCCAGTACCGCCTGCACTAAGATTGCCGACGCATATCACAGGCACGCCAGGATCAACCGGTGTGCCCTTGGCGATGCGCCGAGCTGTGGCGAATGCATAAAGCGCCCCTAGCGGGGCCAAGGCCAACCCTCGCAATGAATTTGACTTTTGCCAAAATCCCGGCGCGCGCATTTAACGCTCTTTACGGTTGTCGAACGTGTCCAAGATCACCTTGACGGCCCGGCTGGTGACAGCGGCACCGCGAGAGGACACCTCCCACGCGGCATGGGCCAAGGTGGCGGCCTTTTCGGGTGACAAAAGATCAATGATTTGGGCCGCGATTTCTTCGGGCGTGCCGACCTGAATTGCGGCGTCTGCTTCGGCCAGACGGTCGTAGATATCTTGGAAGTTATGGGGATGGGGCCCGTGTAGAATGGCAGATCCAAGGGCCGCCGGTTCGAACGGGTTATGGCCGCCGATCCCATCGATAAGCGAGCCACAGACCAAAGATGTGGGGGCAAGACGGTACCACAGCCCCATTTCGCCCATTGTGTCGACCAGATAGATCTGCGTGTCGCCGTTCGGTTCCTGGCCTTTGCTGCGACGTGCAACCTCCCACCCTTGATCTTGCAGCATCTTCTCGATGTCATCGGCGCGATCCGGGTGCCGGGGGGCCAGTATCAACAGCAGGCGGTGGGTCGCCCGCTGTGCAATCTTGTGAGCCGCCGAGACGATTTCGTCTTCGCCAGCATGGGTCGAGGCGGCAAACCAAACAGGGCGGGTCCCGATCAGAGATGCCATCTGTTTGCGCTGGTTTTCGTCATGAGGCAGCACCAAAGCACCCTCTTTCAAAAAGCCGGTGACTTCGATGCGATCAGCGGGCATGCCCAGCTGGCGTAAGTGACGTTCGCTGTCGGCATCCTGGGCCAGAGCTGGTTGAAAATTCGACAGCAAAGCTTTGATCATGCCGCGATTCCAGCGCCATTTGCGGTGGCTGGCTTGCGACATCCGCGCATTCAGCAGCATCATGGGAATGCCCGCTTTGCCGGTTTCGTGCATCAAGGCAGGCCAAAATTCGGATTCGGTCCAAATCGCCAAGTCTGGCTTCCAGTAGTCCAGAAAACTACGGATATAGGGGCGGACATCGACGGGCACAAATTGGTGAAACGCGTTTTTCGAAAGCCGCACGGACATCAAAGCGGCCGAGGTCCGGCTGCCTGTTGTCACCATAAAAGTAATTTCGGGCCGTGTTTCGCCGATCTGACGTAAAACCTCGAGGGTCGACAACGATTCGCCGACGGACGCCGCATGAATCCAGATCAACGGACCATCGGGACGCGGCCGCGTGGGCTGGCCCCGCCGTTCATTCATCCGTTCGGGATCTTCTTTCCCGTGGTTTAGGCGGTTCTTAAGCGTGTTCTCGACCAGCTTTGTCCAACGTTCAGACAGCGCAAGATACAGCGAAAGTGCAGGTGAAAACCCCATTGCGCTGGTTTCTAACCCATTTCTTCAGTTGCCGACGCCGCAGTTTCTTCATCGCGTAGGCGGTGAATATGGGCAATGAAGTACCGCATATGTGCGTTATCAACGGTCCGGTGCGCGGCAGATTTCCATGCGTCATATGCCGATTTATAGTCGGGATACATGCCGACAAGGTCAATTCCGTCGACGTCTTTAAAGGCATTCTTTGATGGGTCGATAAGCTCGCCACCGAAAACGAGATGCAGGCGCTGTGTCATATGATGCTCCGGGTCTGGATGTTCGCCGCACCCTAGCCATCCGGGGCGGAAGTTCAAGCGATGAGGTCTAGTCCAGCACGCGCGCTTCCGATTCGATCATCACCGGGATGCCATTTCTGATCGGATAGGCCAAATTTGCCGCACGACTGACCAGTTCTTGCTTGTCTTTGTCATATGTCAGCGGCGCATGGGTTAACGGGCAGACCATGGCTTCTAGCATATGTCTGTCATGAATCGGGCTTGGTGTTTTTTCATTGGTCATTGGACAGGATTATCCGCGATGCCGCCCCTTAAGGCAAACTCTATCAACGTACGCAGCGTTTCGCGGCGGGTGGACAAGGACGGGGCTTCCAACAGGGCTTGTTTGTCTTCTGGTTCAAAAGGGCACAGCATGGAAAGCGAGTTTATCAGCAGCTCGTCTTCGGCCTGTCCAAGGGTTTCCCAATCGGTTTTCAGATCGTGTTCGTCAAAGAAACGGCCCAAAAGGTTCATGAAAGGTTGCCGTTTGAATTCGGTGTCTTTTTCGGTCGGGCCCAGATCGCGTTCAAATCCGTCCCAGCTGACGTCAGCTTTCAGATAAGGGCTAAAGCCAGAAATTTCGCGGGTGATGCGGAACCTGGATTGGCCCGTCAGGGTGATCATATAGCGCCCGTCTTCTGTTTCGGAAAACGCTGTGACGCGGCCCGCGCAGCCGATAGATTGCAGCTTGGTTTCGCCGGTTCCGGGGATGTCACGCGGTTGAATCATTCCGATCAGGCGATGTTCCGTCCTTAGCGCATCTTCCAACATTGCAAGGTAACGCGGTTCAAACAGATGTAGGGGCAACCGGGCCCGGGGCAGCAAAAGTGCACCGGGCAGCGGAAACAACGGGATCGTCTCGGGAAGGGCGTTGGATGATGTCATGTCAGACACGGTAGCGCGTGCACTGGTTTAGGCAAATATCATCGAGCTGAGCTTGCGACGCCCGCGCAGGGCGCTGGGATCTTCTGGCTTGAGCGCGTCAAAAATGGTGAACAATTGGGCTTTCGCAGCACCGTCATTCCATTCGCGATCCAGGCGGAACAGTTCTAACAGGGCGTCAATCGCTGTGTCCACATCCCCATTCGCGTGCAGGGCCGAGGCCAGGTCCAGGCGGGCTTGGTAATCATCGGGGTTCTTTTCGACGGCCGCGGTCAGATCTGCCACAGGGCCAGCGCTGGCGGCCTGGACGGCCAGTTCCAACTGTGCACGAGCCGCTTCCAACATCGCGTCGCCTGCAAGCGTTTCGGGAGCTTGTTCCAGCTTCGCTGCGGCTTGGTCTAGTGCGTCCATTGCGATGTGGGACCGGACAACACCACTTAGGGCTTGGGCGTTCTCAGACTCTTCTTCTAGTACGGCGGCAAAGGTTTGGGCGGCATCATCCGCAGCGCCTTCTTCCAGCATCTGTTCTGCGGCATCCAAGGCATCGGCCAGACCATTGTCGACCTCGCCCCCCAGATCCGCGGATTTTTCGACAAAGGCTTTGACCTCGGCCGGGCTGATCGCGCCTTGGAACCCATCAACAGGTTGGCCCTGCCAAAACACATAGACCGTAGGCAGGGATTGGATGCGCAGCTGGCCGGTGATGTTCGGGCTTGTGTCTGCGTTGACCTTGGCCATTTTGACGCGACCGCCTGCTTCGGTAACGGCTGCTTCTAGCGTAGGGCCCAGGGTTTTGCAGGGGCCGCACCATGGGGCCCAGAAATCAACGATGACCGGGGTGGTCATGCTGGCTTCGACGACGTCGGCCATGAAGGTTGGTTCTTCGACGTCTTTGATCAGATCGCCGGACGGGGCGGCGGTTTCTTGGCCGAATTCAATCATTGGGGCGGTCCTTTGAATAGCTGTTGGGCGGTATATGGCCTTGGATCGTGGCTATGCCAAGGGGCGCTACAGATCGAAACTGGCGAAAACGGGGGCATGGTCCGAAGGTTTTTCCCAGCCACGTACATGGCGCACGACCCGAGACCCATGCCCGGCGTTCGAAATATCAGGGGTGGCCCAAATGTGATCCAGCCTGCGGCCCTTGTCGGCAGTATCCCAATCTTTGGCGCGGTAGGACCACCAGGAATAGAGCAGACCGTCGGGGATATCCTGGCGCGTGATGTCGACCCATTTGCCTGCGTCGCGGGTTTGTTCGAATTGCTCAACCTCGATCGGGGTGTGGCTGACAACCTTTAGCAATTGCTTGTGGGACCACACATCGTCCTCTCTTGGCGCAATGTTCAAATCACCAACAAGGATAGATTTTTCAGGGGGTTGGCTGTGAAACCAATCGCGCATGTCAGTCAGATAATCCAGTTTCTGACCAAACTTTTCGTTCACTTCACGGTCCGGCACATCGCCACCGGCAGGGACGTAAAAGTTGTGAACGGTAACGCCGTTTTCCAGTTTAGCGGCCACGTGGCGGGCATGGTCGAGCCCTGCGAATTCCTGGCGGCCGGCATCTTCCATCGGAATCTTGGACAGGATCGCCACGCCGTTATAACCCTTTTGCCCATTGGCCACGAAGTGACGGTAGCCCAGCTGTTTGAACTGGTGCAGCGGGATTTTTTCGACCGGGGATTTACACTCTTGCAGGCAAAGCACGTCGGGGCGTTCTTCCTGCATCAGCTTTGCAACGAGGTTTTCGCGCAAGCGAACCGAATTGATGTTCCAGGTGGCAAGTGTGAAAGACATTGAGGTGCTCCGAGTGTTCTGCGCCCAGACACTACCCAGCGATTGCCTGAGTTGCCAGCCTATTGCGTCCGCGCCGGGGGAACATAAAGGTCGACCAAAAGCCCAAGGTGGTTCGACCCCAAATCATAGCCCCATTGGTCAACGGATACGACCTGCACACCGCCGCCGACAAAGACCTGATCAATTGGGATTCCGAGCGCGCCCAAAGAAACCGGCCATGTGCTGACGGGAACGCGTACGCCCTTTATGTCCGACCGTGTAAGCCGCCGGACTATTCGATGTGACCACGGGGCCGCGTTGAAATCACCGATCAGAATTTGTGGACCGGATTGCGCGCGAAGGTGTTGGTCTGTGGCGTAGTCTTCATTCTCGGCAATGCCCAGGTACCAAGGCTTGCTCATATGAGCGGCTGAAATGGTAACGGGCTGCGCATTTTGAGGAGTGACTTTGAAGAATACCAGTCGTTCTTTTCGGAATTCACCCAGAGGTTGGACTGTAGGGTCTGCCAATGGAAATTTTGACACGGCCAGGACCTCGCAAACTTCGATGCAGCCCAGCTGATAGGGGTATTGGTCTTTTAGCAAATCTAGGTTGTCTTCAAGCTGAGCAGATTCGGCAAACACAACAATATCGGCTTGTTCGGACAGTGCGCTTTCGACGATGGACCGCACCGGCGTTTTGTTGGTCGCAAGCATGTTGAACCAAAGGACGCGTAGGTTTGGGGCTTTGTTGGTCGCCAAAGGTTGGGTCATTTCCCAGTGTTGTTGGAACATTGGAACGGCGACGATCAAGGTTAGTATGGTTAAAGCTGATCCGACCCAAGGCGCACGCAAAAGGAAAGTCAGCAAGATGCAAACCAACGCCAGCGCAAGAAAGTGAACAGCAAAACTGTCGAAGGCACGGGTGATATGGCCCCAGGCACCCAAGCTGGGATCATGTACCGAACTGGCCGCCAGGATCAGTCCTGCACTGAACGGGACCAGGAACCCCAGAATGTAGGCGCGTAAGACTGGCTGTTTCATGACGTACTGACCAACGCTGATACTGTTGTTTGGGCCTTAGAGCATGGTTCCAAGGGGAGCCAGCCAAAAAAGAAGCCCGGCCAAAGCCGGGCTAGTCCAACAGGGAGGTGTGCCATATCCCGGGCACAAAGGGTACTCGTTAAGCGACCAACCGATACCCGCCGCTTTCAGTTACCAGAATACGCGCATTTGACGGATCCGGTTCAATTTTTTGGCGAAGCCGGTAAATATGAGTCTCGAGTGTGTGAGTTGTGACACCCGCGTTATATCCCCATACCTCGTGCAGCAGCACATCGCGGGCAACTACACCATCGGTCGATCGGTATAAGTATTTGAGAATATTTGTTTCTTTTTCCGTAAGGCGAATTTTGCGTTCTTCTTCCGTGATCAAAAGCTTTACGGCGGGCTTGAACGTGTAGGGCCCAAGCTGGAAGATCGCGTCTTCAGATTGTTCGTGTTGGCGCAGCTGCGCGCGGATACGGGCCAGCAAAACCGGGAATTTGAACGGTTTGGTGACGTAGTCATTGGCGCCAGCAT
>SPJP01000065.1 GCA_006844665.1 Paracoccaceae bacterium | reverse complement strand
ACGATTCAGGCGCGCTGGGTGTGCGCTTTGCGGTTGAAACCGACACGGGGACCGAAGCAGCCTTTGCCCCAGTGACCCTACTGCGTGACACAGCCGAAGGGGTTTGGGTTTCGGGGTTAGATGATAAGGTTCAGGTGATCGTGGTCGGACAAGATTTTGTCACCCACGGATCCGCTATTAAAGTGACCTTGCGAGAGGATCAGCTATGACAGGTTTGGTAGATTGGGCCGCTTCCCGGGCCCGGATGGTTGTGGCGTTTATCGCCTTGTCCATCACCATCGGCGCTGTGGCCTATGTCAGCCTACCGAAAGAGGGCGAGCCGGATATCGAAATCCCGGCCCTGTTCGTGTCGGTCCCCTTCCCCGGCATTTCCGCCCAAGACAGTGAAAAGCTGCTTGTTAAAGTGATGGAGACCGAGCTCAGCGATCTTGATGGCTTGGACAAAATCACCGGTACGGCCGCTGAAAACTACGCCGGTGTCGCCCTGCAATTCGAGTTTGGTTGGGACAAAGCCCAGACCATGGCCGATGTCCGCGACAAAATGAATACGGCGGAATCCAATTTCCCCGAAGGCGCCGACAAATACACGATCAACGAGATCAACTTTAGCCAATTCCCTATCATCGTGGTTAATCTGGCAGGCGACCTACCCGAACGCACTTTGTTGCGCGTGGCCAAAGACTTGCAGGACACCCTGGAAGGCCTAGAACCAGTGCTAGAGGCTGGTCTAACCGGCCAACGCGAAGAGATGTTAGAGGTCGAAATCGACCCTTTGCGCCTAGAGGCCTATAACGTCACCGCAGTTGAGCTGCTGAATGTCGTGCGCAACAACAACCAATTGATCGCCGCCGATCAGGTCGAAACGGCGACCGGGGCCTTTGCCCTGAAGATCCCATCTGCCTTTGACGACCCCAGCGACGTGTACAACCTGCCAGTGAAACGCAACGGCGACCGAATGGTGCGCCTGGGTGATCTGGCCACGATCCGCCTGACATTCGAGGACCGCGAAGGCACCGCCCGGTTCAACGGCGAAGACACGCTGGCGCTGCAGGTGGTCAAACGCAAAGGCTTTAACATCATCGACACCGCCAATCTGGTGCGCACAACTGTCGCCGAAGCCCAGGCCGCCTGGCCGTCCGAGCTGCAGGATTCTGTCAAAGTCTCGATCTCCATGGATATGAGCCGCCAAGTTGGGTCCATGGTGTCCCAGTTGGAAGGTTCGGTCCTGACAGCGATTGCGCTGGTGATGATTGTGGTTTTGGCCTCGCTAGGGACACGGTCCGCATTGCTGGTGGGCTTTTCGATTCCGACCTCGTTCCTTTTGTGCTTTGTTTTGCTGGCGATCATGGGGATATCCGTGTCCAATATCGTGATGTTCGGTCTGATCCTGGCCGTTGGGATGTTGGTGGATGGCGCGATTGTGGTCGTGGAATATGCCGACCGCCGGATCCGCGAAGGCGCAGGCCCGATGCAAGCCTATACCGAGGCCGCGAAACGCATGTTCTGGCCCATCGTCAGCTCCACCGCGACAACGCTTTGCGCGTTTCTGCCGATGCTGTTCTGGCCCGGCGTGGCGGGGCAATTCATGGGCATGTTGCCGGTGACGCTGATCTTTGTTCTGACCGCCTCGCTTGTGGTCGCGTTGATCTACCTGCCCGTCATGGGCGGCGTCGCGGGCCGGTTCAGCCGGACGCTGGATAACATGGCCGCCCTGCTGAAACCCCTGCCATGGTTCGTGCGGGCCGCTTTTGCGGCGATCTGCGCATATTGTCTGTTCCTGGCGTTGATGCAAACGGCCAACCCGTCCTATTTGCTAGGCTTGCCTGCCCGGGGCGGCGGCCTGTCGGCGGCCCTACCCGGGGCGCTGATGTTCATGGTCTCGGCCTTTGCCCTGTCTGTGACCATGACCGCTGCAAAGCTGGAACGCCGCCCTCGCCCGGTTCGTGCAGGCTACCGCCGCTCGCCTTTCGGTTGGTTCATCTACGCCATTGCAGGCAACCCGATCATGCCCCTTGGGGCCATTTTGGTTGTTGGGTTCGTTGTCGTAACGACCTTCAACTATTTCGGCGCCAACAATAACGGCGTCGAATTCTTCGTGGATTCCGAACCCGAACAGGCGATTGTCTATGTCCGGGCCCGTGGCAACCATTCTTTGGCCGAAAAAGACGCGCTGCTGCGCCAGGCCGAAGAAGTTGCCATCGCGCAGCCCGGTGTTGAATCGGTGTTTTCCTTTGCGGGAGCAGGCGGTTTGAACCAGAACACCGGCGGCGCGCAGGCCCCGTTGGACACCATTGGCCAGATCCAGTTGGAACTGACCCCATGGGAAGACCGCCCCCATGTCGACACCCCCTGGATCCTTGGCCTGACGAGAGAGGTCGTCGACCCTGCCTTTGACGGCGACTTTGTGCTGGACGAAATGGAAGCCAAGCTAAAGCAGATCCCCGGCATCCAGATCGAGATTTTGGCAGCCACCGGCGGGCCAGCCTCGGCCAAGCCTGTGCATCTGCGGTTCCACAGTGATAATTTCGATGATTTGGCGCAATCCGTTGCCATCGCACGAGCTAAGTTCGCAGACACCACAGGCCTGACCGACATCGAAGACACCCGCCCCCTGCCCGGCATTGACTGGCAGATCGACGTGGATGTGGTCGAGGCCGGACGCTACGGCGCGGATGTGGCCACAGTCGGGGCGATGGTGCAGCTGATCACCCGGGGGGTGTTCCTGGATACGATGCGGGTTCCATCCTCGGACGAGGAAATCGAGATCCGCGTGCGCTTTCCCGAACAAGACCGGGTGCTGTCCACCTTGGACACTCTGCGCGTGCGCACCTCTGACGGGTTGGTGCCCTTGTCGAACTTTGTCACACGGGTGGCCGTGCCCAAACTGGGCCAAATCGACCGGGCCGAACAATCTCGCTATTTCGACGTGAAGGCCGGGGTCGCCCCAGACCTGAAAACCGAAGACGGCACCGTCATCACACCCGCCGAACGCATCGCGCTGCTAACCACCTGGCTGGAGTCTGAGGCCGAATTTCCGAACGGCGTCACCTGGGAATGGACCGGCGATCAGGAAGACGAGGCTGAAAGCCAAGCCTTCCTAAGCCAGGCCTTTGCCGGGGCACTGGGGTTGATGTTCATCATCTTGCTGGCCCAATTCAACAGCTTTTACAACGCGTTGCTGGTGCTTTTGGCTGTGGTTTTGTCCACGACCGGGGTGCTGATCGGGATGCTGGTAATGAACCAGCCGTTCTCGGTCATTATGACAGGCACAGGGATCGTGGCCTTGGCGGGGATCGTGGTGAACAACAACATTGTTCTGATCGACACCTATCAAGAATATTCCCGCTACATGCCCCGGATCGAGGCGATCACCCGCACCGCCCAAGACCGCATCCGGCCGGTTTTGCTGACCACGATCACCACAATGGCCGGTCTGGCCCCAATGATGTTCGGCCTGTCGCTGGACTTCTTCGCAGGCGGCTATTCCATCGACAGCCCTACCGCCCTGTGGTGGAAACAGCTGGCCACCGCCGTTGTCTTCGGCCTTGGGGTCGCGACGGTCCTGACCCTGGTCTTTACCCCAGCGATGCTGGCCCTACGGGTCTGGTTGGAAATTGGGGCCTACCGGTCTTTGGTCGGGCTTAAGGCCCTATCCATGGGTGCTGGCAGCAAGGATGCGCGTGACATTGCCCTTGGCCGGTCCACCCGCAAGCTGGGCAACCCGGATCTGATCTGGGATGACGACGATATGGGCCAAATGGTTGGCGTCGAAGAAACCTATGTGGAAAGCCCCGACACCCCATCCTCGCCCCTTCGGGCTGCGGAATAGATCTGTCTGTGCCCCCGGTCCGGTCGGGGGCACAACACCTAAGGGCTCGGCCAAGGAAACACACCGATGACCAAACTGTCCCATTCTGCCAGCCAAGACCTATGCCTGACCCAAGGCGGCGGCATCCCGCGCCTGCTGGAAATCATGCGCCGCCTGCGCGATCCCGAAACCGGCTGCCCATGGGATATTGAACAAGACCACGGATCAATCGCGCCCTATACGATCGAGGAAGCCTACGAGGTCGCCGACGCCATCGAGCGCGCCGATTGGGATGATCTTAAGGGTGAACTTGGCGACCTGTTGCTGCAAACCGTCTATCACACTGCCATTTCCGCCGAAGCCGGGCGCTATGATTTTCACGACGTGGCCGAATCCATCGCCCAGAAAATGGTAGACCGCCACCCCCATGTGTTCGGGGACGAAAACCGGGACAAATCCGCCGAACAGCAAACCCGCGATTGGGAAGACATCAAAACCAAGGAACGCGCCGCCCGGGCCCAAAAAGGCGTGCTGGACGGGGTCGCCCTTGGCCTGCCTGGCCTGTTGCGAGCGGTCAAACTACAAAAACGCGCAGCCCGGGTCGGTTTTGATTGGCCCAGCACTGATCAGGTCTTGGCGAAAATCACCGAGGAAGTGATAGAGCTGACCGAGGCCCGCGCTGATCTGGGCCCTGAAAAAACCATGGAAGAATTCGGCGATCTGCTGTTCGTGATGGCCAATCTGGCCCGCCACTGGGACGTGGATCCCGAAGCTGCCATCCGCGCCACCAACGCCAAGTTCGAGCGCCGCTTTGCCTATATTGAAGCCGAGTTGGCCAAATCAGGCCGCAGCCCAACCGACAGCGATCTGGCGGAAATGGACGCGCTTTGGGATGCGGCCAAACTGGCTGAGCGTCGGGGCTAATTCTGCTCTTGCGCTTTGCTAGCCGTGCGCTCAATCATTACCCATGACACGAAAAATTATCATCGATACCGATCCGGGTCAGGACGACGCTGTGGCGATCCTGTTGGCCCTCGCCTCGCCCAATGATCTGGATGTTTTGGGCATCACAGCCGTTGCGGGCAACGTTCCCCTGCCGCTGACGGAACGCAATACGCGGATCGTCTGTGAATTGGCGGGCAAGCCGGACACGCCGGTATTTGCCGGATGCGACGCGCCCCTAGCCCGACCCCTTGTTACGGCGGAACATGTGCACGGCACAACCGGGCTGGACGGGCCGGTGATGCAGGACCCGGTGATGGCGTTGCAAGACAAGCACGGGGTGGATTTCATCATCGACACTCTGCGCGAACTGCCCGAAAAAACCGTCACCCTGTGCCCACTTGGCCCTTTGACGAATATCGCGACCGCCTTTCAGAAGGCCCCCGATATCATCCCCCGAGTTCAGGAAATCGTGTTGATGGGCGGGGCCTATTTTCAGGTGGGCAACATCACCCCTGCGGCAGAGTTCAACATCTATGTCGACCCAGAAGCCGCTGATATCGTGTTCAAATCTGGCGCTCCAATCGTCGCCATGCCCCTGGATGTCACCCACAAGGCCCTGACAACCGCTGACCGGGTCGAGGCCTTTCGCGCCAAAGGGACCGAGCCTTGCCGCATGGTCGCCGAATGGACCAATTTCTTCGAACGGTTCGACAAGGAAAAATACGGGTCCGAAGGCGCGCCGTTGCATGATCCGTGTGTGATCGCCTATTTAATTCAGTCCGATCTGTTTTCAGGCCGTCACATCAACGTCCAAATCGAAACCGAAGGCCGCCTGACCCTGGGCATGACCGTCGCCGATTGGTGGCGCATCACCGATCATCCGGCCAATGTGACGTTTATGAACCAGATTGATGCTGAAGGCTTCTTTGCCTTGCTGACCGACCGGATCGGACGGCTTTAGGTTTTCTGCGGGCGGTTGATCATCACAAGGCCGCCTGCAACCAAGGCCAAAGCGATCCAGACCGACAGGCCCACATGCTCGCCCAGGATCAGCCAGCCGAACATCACGCCAAAGACCGGGCCCAGGAACGAAAACGACGCCACGCCGCTGGCCGGGTAGATCGACAACAGCCACAGCCAGAACACAAAGCCAATGCTGACCAAGCCGATCTGGAACACAATGCCAGCCAGATGAAGGACAGGCTGGAAGTCCCTGACAAACGGTCCAAAAAAGAACGACGCGCCCAGCAAAATCGGCGCGGACACGGCCACTTGCCACATCAATTGCATTTCCGGGGTTTCTTGGTTCAAGCGCGAGGCTTTGGCCATCAGCAGCGTCGTCGCCCACCCGATTGCAGCCCCCAACGCACATAGATCCCCGATCAACGATCCCCCAATAGCCGAGCCGCGCGACAGGATCGCAATGGCCACCCCGACAAACGCCATCATTAAGCCAATCGCCTTGGTGCCCGACATCCGGTCACCGGGCAAAACGAAATGGGACGCAATCGCAAGCCACACGGGCATAGAATAAAAGATGATCCCAACGCGCACCACGGTGGTTAGGTCCAACGCGATGAACAGAAACAAAAACTCGAACCCAAAGAAGATCCCGGTCAACAGCCCTGCTTGCCAGACCCCGGGCCGCAGCTTTGGCGCCCGCCCCATGGCCCACATGAACAGCGCCAAGCAGATCGCAGCCCCAAGGGAGCGGAGCCCTGCGAAATAGACCGGCTGCAATCCTTCGTTCACAACCTTGATCACAACCTGATTGATCCCCAGCAGGGCCGAGAACCCAACCAAAGAGACAACGCCAAAGCTGTCCATCTGTCTTTTATCGCTCATGTCAGGGGCCTTTCTGTGTTGAGCAACCAATTTCGTGTGGACCGTTCTATGTCAAGCGGCCAGCGACTGTTCCGCAGCGGCACACCCCGTGATAGCATGGGTGAAAATTCACGTATTCCTTTGGGTGGTTTCATGGACATTCTGCAAATCTCTTCCTTGTTGATCGTGTTGGCGGCGATGTTCGCGTCGGTCAACGCCTTGTTTCTAAAGCTGCCGTCAGCCATCGGAATCTTCATCGTGGCCCTTGCCGCGTCGGCTTCTGTGTTGGTGTTGGACTTGCTGGTGCCCGGCAGCCAAATGGCCGAAACCATGCGAGCCGGGGTGCTAGAGATCGACTTTTCCGACGCCCTGCTGGAAGGCATGTTGGGCCTGCTTTTGTTTGCAGGCGCACTGCATGTGAAGCTAAGCGATCTGAAGGCCCAGTGGCGGGTTGTGATGCTGATGGCCACGATTGGTGTTGGCCTGTCTACTGTGATCGTCGGGGTCGGGTTCAGCTGGATGACGGGGATGCCCTTGCTGGTGGCGCTTGTGTTTGGGGCGCTTATCTCGCCCACGGATCCGGTGGCTGTTCTGGGGGTGTTGCGCCAAGCCAACCTGCCCAAAACGTTAGAAACCAAAATCGCTGGCGAAAGCCTGTTCAACGACGGGGTCGGCTATGTTGTGTTTCTAGTGCTTGTGGGCATCGCCTTTCCTGCAGCCCATGCGGCGGATGCTCATGGCAACGGGCTTGGCGATGCCGTGTCATTGTTCCTGCAAGAAGCAGTTGGCGGGGCCCTGCTGGGCGGTATCTTGGGCTGGCTGACCTTTCGCATCA
Source organism: Paracoccaceae bacterium (assembly GCA_006844665.1). GTDB lineage: Bacteria > Pseudomonadota > Alphaproteobacteria > Rhodobacterales > Rhodobacteraceae > Dinoroseobacter. The sequence goes on along the minus strand of SPJP01000065.1, from coordinate 8,572 downwards.
TGCGCCGGATCGACGATTACTCGGTCGAGGTTTTGTTGACCCTGGCCCTGGCCTTTGGCGGGTATTCCCTAAGCCTATGGCTGCATGTCAGCGCCCCGATCATGGCCGTTGTGGCAGGTTTGTTGATCGGGGATGTGGGCATGGCCAAGGGCATGTCAGAAGAAACCCGCCGCTATGTAAACGCCTTTTGGATGTTGATTGACGAGGTTTTGAACGCGGTTCTGTTCCTGCTGATCGGGTTCGAGGTGTTCGCCGTCACCTTCGACATGCACAAGGTCACGGCAGGCGTATTTGCCATCGGGCTGGCCCTTGTGGCGCGGTTCTGCGCTGTGGCCGTGCCTGTAATAGTGCTGAAACCCTTCCGCGATTTCACCAAAGGCGTGATCCCTGTGATGACCTGGGGCGGCCTGAAGGGCGGTATTTCAGTGGCGTTGGTCCTAAGCCTGCCCGACAGTGAATGGAAACCACTGATGCTGACAGCGGCCTATATGGTTGTCGTGTTCTCTATCGTTGTGCAGGGTTTGACTGTCGCGCCTTTGGCAAAGAAGGTGACAGCGTAAAGCGGGGTGGTGCGCAGCGGGCGAATCCCCTAGATCACGCGTCCGCACATCAAGAAGGCTCGGGGTATGACCGACACAATCATAGAACGCTGCGAAACCAAAGGCCTGCGCATGACCGGACAACGCCGGATCATCGCGCAAGTTTTGCAAGACAGCGCTGACCACCCCGATGTGGAGGAGCTTTACGCCCGCGCCCAAGCGGTGGAGCCTGCGATTTCGCTCGCCACCGTCTACCGCACTGTGAAATTGTTCGAAGAAGCGGGCATTCTGGACAAGTTGGAATTTGGCGATGGCCGCGCCCGGTACGAAGATGCGGACCGCGATCACCATGACCACCTGATCGACATGAATTCTGGCGAGGTGATCGAGTTTGTCGACCCAGAGATCGAGGCGCTGCAGGAAAAAATCGCGCAGCGCCTTGGGTATACGTTAAAGGGTCACAAGCTGGAACTATACGGCGTTCCGATCAAAAAGACCTAGACCACCATCTGAAAGATCAGCCCGCCCAGGATCGCGCCGGTCAGGCCCAATCCCAGATAGGTCGCGAACACCTGGGGTTTCACCAGGCTCCAAACCGCGGCCATGGCGGGGATCGAACTGACAGCGCCTGCAGTCATGAAGGCCATGGCAGCGCCGTTGGTCATGCCTTGGTCGATCAAGCCAGACAACAAGGCCGGGGCGACATAGCCGTTCAGATAAGCGGGCATTCCGACAAAAGCGGCCGTTACAATCGGGCCAATACCTGGGCCGCCTACCACGGTAGCGATGGTTTCAGCCGGAACGTAGGACACCAAAAGCGCCTCGATCACGTAGGCCAGGCTGAGCCATTTGACCAAGAAGATGCCGTTGGTGCGGGCTTCTGATGCGAAGACTTCGCGACGGGGGGCCTCGGACCACATTTTCCAGACCGGCTTGCCAGACAAGGGCGACGGGCCGCAGCCGCAGGATTTAACTGGCGTGTTGCGCAAAGGCGACCCAAATGCGCCCCCTGCCAAGGCGAGTTTCAAGGCGAACCCGCCAAACAGGCCCAGGCTGACCGCGATCACGGCTTTGCCGATGGCAAAGGGCCAGCCAAGGGCAGACGCGGTGATCAACAAAGTTGGCGGATCAATCAGGGGCGAGGCCAACCAGAATGCCATCACGGCAGACAGCGGCGCGCCAAGGGCCAGTAGCCCGGCGATAAAGGGGATAACCTCGCACGAGCAAAACGGCGCGAGCCCGCCGAACAGGGCAGCCAGCACGATCATACGGGTTTCGCGGCCCTTGAACGCCTCGGCCACCATGGTTTCGGCACCTGCGGATTTCAGATAGGCAATCAACGCGACAGCGAACAGAATATAGGGCGCTGTGCCAGCAAGGGCTTTGGCCGCAAAGAGGATCACCGCCGCTAAATTCGACGGATCCAGCACAGCCACGGCCAGCAGAAGGGCCACAATGACCGCCCACGGGGTTTTCAGCGCAGACCAAACGTTGATGGACGACGGAGCAGAGATATCAGCCATGAGAGGCCTCGCTTTCAGATAAAGGGGGGACCGAGCGTTGCTGGCTTTCATCCGCGCAGCATTCGGTCAGAATATAAGTGGCTAGGGCTTTGAGCTGGCCAAAATCGGCATAGCAACGGGTCTGACGCCCCTGTTTGATTTGCGAAATCACCCCGGCCCCTGACAAGAACCGCAAGTGATGCGCCAGGGTCGACGCCGCAATCCCGGTGCGGGTTCCGATCTCGCCAATACTCAGGCCCGGCTCGCCTGCTCGGATCAGACAGTTTAGCACCGCAAGGCGCGCTTCCGATCCCATGGCGGAAAACCCGGCGGCGGCAATTGTGTGGTCCATCTTTGGCACCTCAATTTATATAACTAGTTTTATGGTTATGTGAGTCGCGAAAATCTTGCAAGCCCTACTTTCTTTGTCCCGCCCTGCAGGTTAGGGCTAGACCATTACTATTAGGAATCCCCCCTTGGAAAATCTTCGCGGCATCATCTTGATGACCCTGTCCATGTTCGGCTTTACCGTCACCGACAGCTTTCACAGCACACTTAGCAAATCTATACCCGTGTCTCAGCTGCTGTTCATGTTCGGGCTGTGCGGGTTCTTTGTCTTTGCCGCTGTGATCGTCCGGTCCGGCCAAAAAGTGTTCACCCGCGATTGGAAGCACCCGCTGGTTCTGGCGCGCAACGGATCAGAGGCAATCGGAACCGCCGCCTTTATCACAGCATTGGTCGTGGTCCCCCTATCGACAGCCAGCGCGATCCTGCAGGCAACGCCTTTGTTCGTGACCATCGGGGCGGCGATGTTCTTGAACGAAGCCGTCGGCTGGCGTCGCTGGGCCGCGATCATCATGGGCTTTGGCGGGGTGTTGCTGATCCTGCGGCCCAGCTCTGATGGGTTGGCGTGGGAGGTCCTGTTGGTCGTACTGGCCATGATCGCGCTGGCCGCCCGCGATGTCACAACCCGCGCCATGCCGGGCAAGCTGAGCACCCTGCATCTGGCCGCCTATGCCTTTGCCACTGTCGCGCTGACCGGGTTGGCGATGGTGCCCTTTGGCGCCCCACCCCATATCCCGACCCCACTGCAGGCCGGGCTTAGCCTGGCTTCGGTCGCAACTGGCACCCTGTCCTATTACGCGATCACGGCGGCCATGCGTTTGGGCGAGGCGTCGGTTATCACGCCATTTCGTTATTCGCGCTTGATTTTCGCCATGAGCATCGGGATTTTCGTGCTGGGCGAACGCCCCGACGCAATGACCTGGTTGGGGGCGGCTGTGATCATCGCAAGTGGGCTTTATACCTTCGCGCGTGAGCGAAATCGCCGCGTTGCAGAAAGCTTTCCCTTAGCCAAATGATGCGCTATGACGCGGCCATCCCATTTGTGCATCCCTATGAACAGGACAGTTCTTCATATGACCGCTATCATCGACATCCACGCCCGCGAAATTCTCGACAGTCGTGGTAACCCCACAGTCGAAGTAGATGTAACCTTGGAAGATGGAACACTGGGCCGTGCGGCTGTCCCCTCGGGCGCCTCGACCGGCGTTCACGAAGCGGTTGAAAAGCGCGACGGCGACAAATCCCGATACATGGGCAAAGGCGTTCTGGAAGCCGTTGCTGCCGTGAACGGCGAAATCGCCGAAGCCCTGGTTGGCGCAGATGCAACTGAACAAACCGCCATCGACGCCACAATGATCGAGCTGGACGGCACCGACAACAAAGGCCGCCTGGGCGCGAACGCCATTCTGGGTGTGTCCATGGCCGTTGCCAAAGCAGCGTCCGAGGCCACTATGCAACCCCTTTACCGTTATGTCGGCGGCACCTCAGCGCGGGTCCTGCCGGTTCCGATGATGAACATCATCAACGGTGGCGAACATGCCGACAACCCGATCGACATCCAGGAATTCATGATCATGCCCGTGGCCGCGAGCAACATCCGCGAAGCTGTGCGCATGGGATCCGAAGTGTTCCACACTCTGAAGAAAGAGCTGTCCGCCGCAGGCCTAAGCACTGGTATCGGCGACGAAGGTGGCTTTGCGCCGAACCTAAGCTCTACCCGGGACGCGCTGGACTTTATCCTGAAATCCATCGAGGCGGCGGGCTATAAGCCAGGCGAAGAAATCTACCTGGCGTTGGACTGCGCCGCCACTGAATATTACAAAGACGGCAATTACGTAATGTCCGGCGAAGGCAAAACCTTGTCTGCGGCGGAAAACGTAGATTACCTAGCCGCCCTATGCGACGACTACCCGATCATCAGCATCGAAGACGGCTGTTCCGAGGACGACTGGGAAGGCTGGAAAATGCTGACCGAGCGTTTGGGCGATAAGGTCCAGTTGGTGGGCGACGATTTGTTCGTGACCAACCCTGCCCGTTTGCAGATGGGCATCGACCAGAACGCTGCAAACTCGCTGCTGGTAAAGGTCAACCAGATCGGCACATTGACCGAAACCATGGCAGCCGTTGATCTGGCCCACCGCAACCGCATGACCTGCGTGATGTCCCACCGCTCGGGCGAGACTGAGGACGCCACCATCGCCGATCTGGCCGTGGCGACCAATTGCGGTCAGATCAAAACCGGCTCCCTCGCACGGTCTGACCGGCTAGCGAAATACAACCAACTGATCCGCATCGAAGAAGCCTTGGGCGAAACAGCCGTTTTCGCAGGCCGTTCGATTCTGCGCTAAGCCGACTTAGATAAAATTTTCAAGCGACCCGGTTCTGCGCAAGAACCGGGTCGCTTTGCGTTTGGGCTGGGCGTAGGCACGGGATCGAAAGGGGGCGCCATGCCACAAATGACACGCACAACCTGGGGTCTGCTGATCCTGCTATCGGCCCTATGGGGCGGCTCGTTCTTCTTTGTCGCCGTCGCGGTCAAAGGACTGCCGGTGTTTACCGTGGTCTGGATGCGCGTCGCACTCGCCGCCGTCATCCTATGGGTCGTAATCCGGGCCAGTGGGCTAAAAATCCGGTGGAGCACACCCGCCATTTTAGCCGTGGTCGGCATGGGGGTCTTGAACAATGCTATTCCGTTTTCCCTGATCGCTTACGGTCAATCTTCAATCCCGTCTGGGCTGGCTTCAATCCTGAACGCGACAACGCCCTTATTCACCGTTCTGGCCGCCCATCTGCTGACCAAGGACGATAAGCTGACCCTGCCCAAGGTTCTGGGCGTTGGCTTGGGAATTGCCGGCGTGGCCGTTTTGGTCGGGCCCGAGGTGTTCGGCGCGCCTGGCGACGTGATTGCACAATTGGCCGTGTTGGGCGGCGCGACCAGCTACGGGTTGGCGGGTGTCTGGGCGCGGCGGTTCAAAGGGCTGGGCCTGCCGGTGATGGCCGTTGCGGCGGGCCAGTTGACCGCATCCAGCGTGATCATGCTGCCGATCATGCTGATCGTCGACGCCCCTCTTAACCTGCCCGCCCCCGGTTTTGGCCCCGTGGCGGCGGTGATTGGCCTGGCCGTAATCTCTACCGCCCTGGCCTATGTGATTTTCTTTCGCATCCTGGATCAGGCGGGCCCTACGAACCTAAGCCTCGTGACCCTGTTGATCCCAGTGTCTGCAGCGATCCTGGGCTGGCTGTTTCTATCAGAAGCCCTGGGTTGGGCAGAACTTGCCGGAGCCGTTCTGATTGGTATGGGATTGGCGGCAATGGATGGGCGGGTCTTGCGTCTGGTGGGGCATGGGTCCAAGACAATGCGATGAAACATCTGGACCGCCCCGTGATCGGCATGATATTGATGCTTGGCTTTTGCATTCTGGCCCCGTTCGGCGATGGGTTGGCCAAGCTGGCAGGCGCCACTATTCCGCTGGCTGTGCTGATATTGGCGCGGTTCGGTACACAGCTGATTTTGCTGGGACCATTGACCCTGATCCAAGGGAAGCATTGGCGCTACCGGGGCCGCGTGTTGCGGCTTGTTGTGATCCGCACGCTTTTGCACATCGTTGGGATCAGCATGATGTTCACAGCCGTGCGCTTTCTGCCCCTGGCCGAAGCCGTGGCCATCGCCTTTGTCATGCCGTTCATCATGCTGCTGCTGGGCAAGTTTGTGCTGGACGAGGCTGTGGGCCCAAGGCGCTTGATCGCCTGTATCATCGGCTTTGTCGGCACCCTGATGGTTGTCCAGCCGACATTTTCCGAAGTGGGCCTGCCCGCGCTTCTGCCCCTTGGGGTTGCCGTGATTTTCGCGCTGTTCATGCTGATCACCCGCCAAATCGCCAAGGAAGTCGACCCAATCGCCTTGCAAGCGGTATCGGGCGGGATTGCATCGCTTGTTCTTTTGGTTGGTCTGGGGCTGTGGGGGGCCGAGGATGGCGCGTTCGGGCTGGTCTGGCCAACGCCTGAACATTGGCCCTTGTTGATCACCATTGGCATCATTGGCACTTCGGCGCATTTGCTGATGACCTGGGCCTTGCGCTTTGCGCCTTCGGCCACTTTGGCCCCGATGCAATATCTGGAAATTCCCTTCGCTACATTGATTGGCTTTGGCATGTTTGGCCAATGGCCCAATGGCTTGGCCGCCTTGGGCATTGTGGTGACCATCGGCACGGGGCTCTATATTGTCTACCGTGAACAGGTAAGCTCGCGCGAACAGGAAGCCGCCCCATGACCGCTGATGACATCATTGCAAAACTAAACCTTGCCCCCCACCCCGAAGGTGGGTTCTACCGCCAAACTTGGGTGGCAGGTGCCGCCCCCGGCGCCCGCCCTGTTGGCACCGCGATCTATTTCCTGCTGGCCGAGGGCAAATCCAGCCATTGGCACAAGGTCGACGCGGCCGAGATCTGGATGTTCCACGCAGGCGCGCCTTTGGTTCTTTCGATCAGCGAAACCGACCAGGGGCCTGCGACCGATCTAATCCTGTCGGACGATCTGACCAAGGGCGAACCCCAAGGCATTGTGCCGCCCAATTGGTGGCAAGCGGCCCGTACAACGGGCGATTGGACCCTTGTCAGCTGCACCGTTTCCCCCGGCTTCGAATTCGACGGCTTTACATTGGCTGAACCCGGCTTTGACATCCCCAGATAAGGCCGGAGCCGTCGCGAATGATCACGCTTTGTGATCTGGTCCAATCCGATTAAGCGTTTGTCTCTGGCAAGCCCGGCCTTTAGGCCCGTTATATGAGCTCCGCCCCTTCCCAAGACACACCCAAAGGATTCGTCCTGGCCCTGACCGCCTATCTGATGTGGGGGGGCTTGCCGCTATATCTGCGACTGCTGTCCCACATCCCCGCGCCCGAGGTCATCGCCCACCGCGTGATCTGGTCTGTCCCCGTGGCAGGCCTGGTGCTGATCATCTTGGGCAGAACCGCCGATCTGCGCCGCGCTTTTGCAACCCCGCGTGTGCTGGCCATGGCCCTATTAACGGCCGGGCTGATCACTGTAAATTGGGGCGTCTATGTCTGGGCCATTGCCGGCGACAGGACGTTGGACGCTGCTCTTGGCTACTACATCAACCCGTTGTTCAGCATCCTGCTGGGCGCGCTGGTGTTGAAAGAGCGGCTGTCGAAAGCCCAAATTGTTGCGATTATTCTGGCGTCTCTGGCCGTGGCGTTGTTGACCTATGAAAACGGCAGCCTGCCTTGGGTGGCTCTGGTTTTGACCTTCAGCTGGGGGTTTTATGCGTTTTTCCGCAAAACTCTGCCCGTCGGGGCCAATCAGGGCTTTATGCTAGAGGTCCTGATCCTAACGCCCTTTGCCTTGGCTTACCTGATCTGGCTTGTAGCCCACGGGCAAAGCCATTTCCTGATATCAGGTGGCACCAATACTTGGTTGCTGATGGGCTGTGGGCTGGTCACCGCTGTGCCGTTGATGTTCTACGGCAACGGGGCCAAATTGCTGCGCCTGTCCACTATCGGGATCATGCAATATATCGTGCCAACAATCTTATTCCTGCTTGCGGTGTTTGTGTTTGATGAACCCATCAGCCCGTTGAAAATGGTGGCCTTTGGGATGATCTGGACGGCCTTGGTGCTGTATACAGGATCTATGCTGCAGGCCCATCGACGCGGGTAATCACCCCGCCCGACACATTGGCCGCCACCCCGGTTGTCCCGGGGCCAGAGGTCGCCATCCCCCGCAACACCCGCACCGCCAGATAGGCAAAGGCTTGGGCTTCTAGTTGGTCGGATGACAAGCCGATCTCCTCCACCGCGCGGACAGGCACCGGGACCAGTGCCCTGATCTGCGCCATCAAGGCAGCATTCTTTGTGCCCCCGCCGGACACCAACAGCTCGGACACCGGGGCAGGCATCTGGTCAAAGGCGCGGGCGACGGCAGAGGCCGAACATGCGGTTAATGTCGCCAGAGCGTTGGGTGTGGATAAACCATCCACAGCCTGTGCAAGATTGGGAAAAGCGTTGCGATCCAATGACTTTGGGGCCGAAGCTAAGAAATACGGGTCTGTTAAGAATTCGTTAACGATGTTTGTGGTCACATGACCACGCGACGCCAATTCACCGCCCAGATCGCAGGGGCCAATGCCCCGTGCCATGGCCAAATCATTCATCGGTGCATTGGCGGGCCC
>SPJP01000066.1 GCA_006844665.1 Paracoccaceae bacterium | reverse complement strand
CCCGCATCTGCCACGATTTAATTAGCCCGTTGGGCGCAATCGGCAATGGCCTAGAGCTGTTGCAAATGACGGGTGCTCAAAACTCCGCCGAATTATCTTTGATCTCGGACAGTATTGAAAGCGCGAATGCAAGGGTTCGCTTTTTTCGTATTGCCTATGGTAACGCCGAACCAGGTCAAGTGGTTACGGGCGCCGAGCTTCTTCAGATCTTGTCAGCAATGTATGAACAAGGCCGGATGGACATTGTCTGGACCCCTGTAGATACGCCCAGAATTGATGCAAAACTGACCTTGCTGACCTTGCAATGCTTGGAAACCGCCTTGCCTTATGGGGGGCGGATAGACGTGACGGCTCATGAAAACTCTTGGGTCATTGTGGCAACGGCCGAAAGGTTGATTCTGGAGCAAGACCTGTGGTCCAGGTTAACCCAGGATTCAGACATCAGCGCATTGCGGCCTGCGCAAGTTCAATTTGGGCTTTTGGCCGAAACAGTACATAGGATGCGCAGGCGTCTGAACGTTCGCCTTTCAGAAAATGAAATCCGCGTCGCGTTCTAGGCGCGCACCGACCCGTTTCCGGTCACCAAATATTTGAAGCTGGTAAGTTGGGTTGAACCGACAGGACCACGCGCGTGAAGTTTGCCCGTTGCGATCCCAATTTCGGCCCCCATGCCAAACTCTCCTCCGTCAGCGAACTGGGTCGATGCGTTGTGCATCAAAATCGCACTGTCGAGTTGGTTGAAAAATTTGGCGACCACAGCAGGGTCTTCGGCCAGCACCGCTTCCGTGTGGTTGCTACCATATGTTTGGATATGCACAATCGCATCGTCAATATTTTCAACGGTTTTTGCGGCTATCTTCATGTCTAGAAACTCCACACCCCAATCATCCTGTGTGGCCTGTTTTGTTCCCTTCATGCCTTGCGCTCGAACATCAACCCCAGCCTCGATCAAGTCATCTACAATCTGCTGACCAAGTATTGCAGCTATATCTTTGTGAACAAGCAAACATTCAGCCGCGCCACAGATCCCTGTCCGCCGCGTTTTGGCATTCAGGACGACCTGCCGCGCTTTTTCGGGGTCGGCGGATGCATCAACATAGATGTGGCAAATGCCTTCAAGATGCGCGAACACCGGCACGCGCGCGTCCGCTTGAACCCGGGCCACCAGCCCTTTTCCACCGCGCGGAACGATCACATCAATGCTGTCATTCATGGTCAACATTTTGCCGACAGCGGCCCGGTCTCGGGTGGGCACCAATTGGATAGCAGCTTCTGGCAACCCTGCCTTTTTCAAACCTACGACCATGCAAGCGTGCAAAGCGGAAGACGAGTGAAAGCTCTCTGAACCGCCGCGCAAAATCACGCAATTCCCTGATTTCAAACACAAAGCGCCAGCATCCACCGTCACATTTGGGCGACTTTCATAAATGACCCCAATGACGCCCAGCGGGGTGCGAACCCGCTCAATATGAAGGCCATTGGGCTGGTCCCATGCTTCGATGACCTGGCCGATCGGATCAGCTTGATCTGCAATTGATTTGAGAGCCGAGATGATAGACTTCAATCTGTCCTCATCTAAGGCCAAGCGATCCATCATCGCAGGACTAAGACCTTTATTCGCACCGAATTCCAGGTCTTGCTTGTTGGCTTCCAAAATTTGGGCCCGCTGATCCCATATCTCTGCTGCGGCAAAGTTCAAAGCATCTGACTTGGACGCCGGCGACGCCAGCGCCATTTGCACTGCCGCTTCCTTTGCTTTTGAACCTATGTCAGCCATCATGGATTCGATATTTTCCATCGTCGTCAGCCCCTTGTACTTTTTCCTTACAGAACCATGTCGTCTCGGTGAACGAGAACGGCTCGGCCTGAATACCCTAAAATTTTTTCGATCTCATCGCTTCGATGGCCCTGAATTGCCCGAGCTTCAGCGCTCGTATAGCGCGTAAGGCCAATCCCAAGCAGACCGTCAGGCCCCTCGATAGCAACAGGTTCGCCACGGCCGAATTGACCCGAGATCTGGGTTGCGCCTGCTGGCAACAAAGATTTTCCCAGTTGCAAAGCACTTGCTGCGCCCGCATCAATCGCGATGGCACCTTTTGGCTTCATCGCGCTAATCCATTGTTTTCTAGCAGATTTTGGATCAGTTTGTGGAAGGAACCATGTTGATCTTCCCCCGTCTTCCAGCTTTTGGATCGGATTCATGATCCGGCCATCCGCGATCGCCATCGAACAGCCAGCCGCCGTCGCCGTCCGAGCGGCCATAACTTTTGTTTTCATACCCCCTTTTGACAGCCCGGACCCGGCATCCCCTGCCATGGCTTCGATTTCGGGTGTGATCGCGTCAATGGAAGGAAAGAAAATGGCTTCGGGATTCGACTTGGGATTCGCCGAATAGAACCCGTCCACATCCGAAAGCAGAACCATTTGATCAGCCCCAATCAAGGCGGCAACTTGAGCGGCCAAACGATCATTGTCGCCGAATCGGATTTCATCGGTCGCTATGGTGTCGTTTTCGTTAACGATGGGGGTAACGCCATAAGACAGAAGCGCGCTAAGCGTCGCGCGAGAATTCAGATAGCGGCGGCGATCCACAGAATCTTCAAGAGTAACAAGCACTTGAGCGGTTTTTATGCTATGGGGCCCTAAGGCCTCTTCATATGCTCGTGCTAGTTGAATTTGGCCCACTGCAGCCGCTGCCTGGGAGTCCTCTAGCGCCAGGGCACCGCGCCCGAGCCCCAACACACCCCGCCCCAATGCGATGGATCCAGACGAGACAAGAATGACATCTGTACCGCGGGCCCGAGCCCGGGCGACGTCTTTTGCCAACGACGTTAGCCAATCGGTTTTTAGAAGCCCGGTTTCACCGTCGACCAGCAAAGCTGAACCGATTTTGACGACCAGTCGCTTTGCGTCAAGAATAGAGGGCAATTGGCGCGTTTCTGAAACCATGTTAAGGTGTCCAAGTTTCAGGTTCATCGTTTTCTGCTTTTTCCGCCTGGCGAGCCCCTAGAATTCGCCGCCGCAGCATTCTCAATACATCATCAACGCCAGCACGACTGACACCGGACATTTCCAGTACGGGACCGCAACTGGCCTGTTCCAAAGCCGCCACACGCTCCTCGCGCTCTTCATCGGTCAACGCATCTACTTTATTCAACACCGTTACCCGAGGTTTCACTGCAAGTTCAGTAGCATAGGCCTCAAGCTCTGAAATGATTGTCTGGTAGTCCTCAGCAACGGTTTCAGAGGTGCCGTCGACCAAATGTAGCAAAACGGCACAGCGTTCCACATGGCCCAGGAAACGCGTTCCAAGGCCGTGACCGTCATGGGCCCCTTCGATTAGGCCGGGAATGTCGGCGATCACGAACTCGGCCCCGTCAACGCCAACCACACCCAGATTTGGGTGCAACGTGGTAAACGGATAGTCAGCGATTTTTGGACGTGCATTGGACGTCGCCGCCAGAAAGGTGGACTTGCCCGCATTTGGTAATCCAAGCAGACCAGCGTCGGCGATCAATTTCAGGCGTAGCCAGATTGTGCGTTCGACCCCCTCTTGACCTGGGTTTGCCCGACGGGGGGCTTGGTGGATCGCTGTCTTGAAATGCAGGTTGCCAAAGCCGCCATTGCCGCCTTTGGCAAGTTGAACTCGCTGGCCCAGATAGGTCATATCCGCAATCACGGTTTCCTGGTCTTCGTCCAAAACTTCGGTTCCGACAGGCACGCGCAGAACGATATCATCGCCGGTACGTCCGGTGCGTTGCCGCCCCATGCCGCCCTGGCCAGATTTCGCAAAGAAGTGGGGTTGGTAGCGAAAGTCGATTAGGGTGTTCAGACCGTCGACAGCCTCGACAAAGACCGAGCCGCCATTACCGCCGTCGCCGCCGTCAGGGCCACCATATTCGATATATTTTTCGCGACGAAAACTGACAGCACCAGCCCCGCCGCCGCCGGAGCGGATATAAACTTTGGCGAGATCTAGAAATTTCATGTTACACTGTCCAGTATTCGATTTTATCTATCCAGTACAAAGCACTAGATGTATTTTTTAACGTAAGTCCAAGTGGCAACTTTTGCATTTCGCGCCACAGAGAATGCTTCCGCATCCCCTAAATATTCGAACCCATTATTTGTCAACACACGGGCCGAGATTGGGTTATCTTGGAACACAGATCCAACGATTGAAGCGTTGTTCAATGGGTTTGCCGCGACCAAAGCAGATACGGCCGATGATGCAAAGCCTGTGTTCCAGAAGGCCGGCGCAATCCAATATCCTATCTCGGATTGCTTGCGATCCAGACGTTTCAGACTGATCAGGCCCAGAAGTTCTGACAAACCGGTTTCGCTGCCATCCATCACCCACGTGTCTTCGTCCCGATCACCCGACATCGCCCGGGACACGAAAGCCTCGGACGAGCCTGGGGGCAAAGGATGCGGAATCCTAGTTGTGTTCTCGGCCAAGCGTTTATCCGACGCGTAGAGCGTGATCAGGCCTGCATCCGACGGACGCACAGCGCGCAACGTGAAGCGTTCGGCTTCAATCGCAGGAACAGTTCTGGGCCAGTTCTGGCTTGTCATGGCAGTTTCCTTAAAATTTGGGACTGTCAAATCAGGACTTAACGGGTTGGTCTAAAACAAAAAAAGGGACCGGCTATGCGCCGATCCCCAAATTTCTTATGCGTTCGGAGCGCGGCTTACTCTGCAGCTTCCGCCGCCGGGAGGACCGAGATATATGTGCGGCCTTTGAAGCCCTTACGGAACTTCACATGACCTGGAACTGTTGCGAAGATCGTGTGATCTTTGCCCAGACCAACACCCTCGCCCGGCCACATTTTTGTGCCGCGCTGACGCAGGATGATGTTGCCAGGAATTACAGCTTCGCCGCCGTATTTCTTAACACCAAGGCGACGACCAGCAGAGTCGCGGCCGTTACGGGAGGAGCCACCAGCTTTTTTATGTGCCATTCTTTCTCTCCTTAACCTTCGTTAACGATTGCAGTGGCCTGGGCCACCCATTCTTCGCGCTCGATACGGCCTTTGAACGACAGTTTCTCGTCGAACTCGGCAATGTCGTCAGGACCCCATGCCGCGATTTGGGCAAAGGATGTAACGCCAGCTGCAAGCAATTTCTTTTCAAGCGCAGGACCAACGCCGGACAGGCGCTTCAGATCGTCGGCGCCAGATGCAGCGGCAGGCGCTGCGGCTTTCTTGGCCGCTTTCTTAGGGGCAGCCGCCTTTGCAGGAGCAGCAGCAGGTGCCTCGGCAGCCGCACCATAAACAGTACCTACAGCTGCTTTTACGCCAGATGCGTCAGCGCCCGATGCCAAGATCTCGGTGATCTTGACCAGGGTCAGCTTTTGACGGTGCCCCTTTGTTCGCTTGGACGAGTGCTTACGACGACGACGCACAAAGTTAATCGTCTTTGGGCCTTTGATCTGGTCGAGAACTTCGGCCTGAACGCCAGCGCCAGCCACAACAGGCGCGCCAACAACAGGAGCGTCGCCGCCCAGCATCAGAATTTCGTTGAATTGTACGGTTTCGCCAGCGTCAGCCGCCAGCTTTTCGACTTTCAGTACGTCGCCCGCTTGGACTTTGTACTGCTTGCCACCGGTCTTGAGGACCGCAAACATAGCATATTCCTTTGTCTTCCGCGTTCTCTGGTCCCCAGCATTTGGGCGTTTCGGCCTTGTTTTCAAGGCCACCTCGAACTGCGCGCCCTATATCAGAGCGTCATTGATAAAAAACCGATCAGAGTCGCCCCGGATCGGTACGGGGGATATCTGCGATCACGGGCTTGGTGTCAAGCACCGATAGGCGGTTACGCGTCCTCGGCCGAAATATACCGCGCGGCCGCCTCGCCCAATTCTTCGGACACCCGGTTAAACACGGCATCAAAGGCGGCAAACACGGCGGCGTTGAACGAATCCCCCGCATCCGTTGACGAAATCAGCACATAGGTTTCCAGTTCAGCATCCGTCAGGCCCGCATAGGCCAGCCCCAGATAAGACAACAGCCAATCTTCTGTTTCGGTCCGCATTTCGGCCTCTTGCTGCCAGACTTCGGTCAGCATTTGGCTTTCGGTGATCTCGTACGGGAACGCGCCGCCCTGTTCCAAGCCACGATAGAAGGCGAAGTTAGAGTTCAGCCCCCCGACAACGTTGGATTCGATCAGGTCGTTCACTTCGATAAACTCGTTAATCAGGCTGATCCGCGCCGGTTGATCTGCAATCATCTCGTCCAGCATTTCCTTGGCCGTGTCTTTCGCGGTCTCGTCCAGAAACGCCTCGCGCGCGATCACCTCGCCATCGACAATCCGCACGCCCAAGGGGCTTTCGTAGAACTGTAGCATCGGGTCGATTGTATCTTCTGACAAACGCGCCACGAAGATGTCGCGCATTTCAGCAATGGCGCGATCAGAGGCGTGGATCCGCTCGACCTCGGCCTGCCACGCAGCGCCACCTTCACCGGGGAACAATTCTGCCTGCAGAGTGTCGGCATAGGCGATGCCTTCTTGCGACATGATTGCCACGATTTCGGTCAATCGCGTGGCATCAAACAGCCTGTCGACCCGAACAGCATCCGCAGAGCCCTGCCCCGGCGCCAGAGCCACAGCCGCAAAAACCACTGGAAGTGTGAAAGATCGCATGAACATCGTCGTCTCCTCGCAAGCGCTATATATAGGGGTAGTGCCCCCGGACGCATTTTCCAAGGCTTAGAAACACATATCGCGATTTTCTGCTATTGAACCCCCCTGCAGGATTGGCTAGAGACCGCCCACCACACCGATGCGGAGAGGTGCCGGAGTGGTCGAACGGGGCGGTCTCGAAAACCGTTGTGGGTGCAAGCCCACCCAGGGTTCGAATCCCTGTCTCTCCGCCACCACATTCTGTTTTTGTTGATACATCTTGGGCTTGCGATGAAATCGCCGCACGTCCGAGCTTCTGCCCTACGCGAACTCACATAATGCGGGCTTCACGGATGCGGCGTTTGTTTGTTAGACAGACCTTTTGGCAAGCTGTCCGGAGCTTAGACCAACTTTCAAATCCAACGTCGGACTTTATTTTTGTAGTCCTCAAACGCGCTGCCGAAAATTCCAACCAAAGCGCGTTCTTCCGGTTTGATCTGTTTTTCAGTAATCCAGAAGATAAATAGCCCCAAAATTGGGAGCGTGGCCCATGTACCAAGGCCGACCCCGACGCCTGTAATAACGGCTGCCATGCCAAGATACATTGGATTACGGCTAATTTTGAAAATTCCGCCAGTCACCAGGGCGCTAGAGCGATCCATTTCATTAGGAAGTACAGTTGTATCTGCCTGATAAAACCGACGAATTGCGATCAACGCGATCACAATACCGAAAACAACGAAAAAGATGGATGCGAAAATTTGACCGGAAAAACTAAATGTTAAGCCCGGCAGTGCCCAACGAAATAAAACAACTGCCAGAATGCATAGCAACGCGAGGGCCGGAGGTGGAACGCGCAAGGTGGGTCCTTTCAAATTAGACCTTAGCCCGAGCAAGGCTACTGATCAAATCGCAACGGGGCGTTCCGACAGGACATAGCTAAGTCTATATGTACAGCTGACGCAACCTTTTGCAAAATCTCCTGGCCCTCGCCGTCTTACCAAAATCACTTCTTAATTGTGACTGTGTAGCCCCACCGTCACTCTGGGAAATCGCTGGCGCGCAGGACTTCGACCAGCATGCCGCAGGGGTCCTGAAAGAAAAACGCACAGGCCGGTTTACGGCCAGGTGTCAAGCTAGGGTCCTTTTCGACGACCATAGGTGCACCGGGTTCGCGAACGACCCCTACAATCTGCACGTCATCGCGCGCGTGAAGCAGTTCTAGCGCGTCCTGGCAATTTTCCACCGAGAAGCACGGGTGTTTAATCCCCTGTACGGCGATGTCGGTATTCGGTGCTGTCGCGTGTTCGGGCACCGGAGCCGACCCCGCCTTTTCAAAGAGCTCGAAGCGAAAGTCGTCGCGGCGCAGAAACGCAATCTTGGTGGCTATCGCTTCAATCTCAATCTGGCGTTCTACTTCCATTCCAAAAACCTCGCTGTAAAAGGCGATGGAACGGTCGATGTCGTTCACACTGAACCCAGCGTGGTGCCATTTCAGGTCGGGAAAGAGGCCCTCAGCCATGGGCCGCTTCCTTGATGCGCGCGTCATGGGCTTCAAACGCTTCTTCCAGCTCTGGATCGAATGTCCCGTCGGTCAGAATAAACAAAATCCGCGTGATTTCGTCCGTCCTGTTTGTCCAGGCGTGGATGGTTCCGCGCTGAACGACCAGATCACCAGGTTCAAGCACCACTTCGCTGTCGTCCAACAAAAGAACGATTTGGCCTTCCAAAACAATGCCGTAATCAATGCTTTCGGTGCGGTGCATCAGCGGATGACGCCCGGGGATGGTAAGCTCGGCATTTTCCGCCAGCCCGACTTTTTCAAACAGCTTGCGCGCTGTTTCTTTGTCAAAATCCGGGCCATTCGGCCCTTCTGGGGGAATGTCAACGATCCGCACAACTGTCCCACCCTTTGGCGGATGGGTGTCGCGGTGGAAATCGGTGGGCTCTGGCTGATCAAAGCTTACCAAGCTTGGCGTCGGGTGCGTGTTCCACAGCTCGTGAAAGGCCAGCCCAGGCTGATGTTCTGGACGGGTCACATGGGGCGGCGCGCCGTCGGACATAACAATCGCTTTCCCGGATTTATCATGCCCTGTGACAACGCGGCGTACATTTTTCGACACCATGATCTTCCCCTTGTTTGGTTGGTCGTATAAATAACTAATGAAACGCTGACTTGGCAAGTCCAGTTCGGATTTAATTTGCTGCATTGGCAAAACAGGGGGATCGCATGTCCAATTACGATGTTGTTGTCATGGGCGGCGGGCACAACCAGCTTGGCACCGCGGCCTATCTTGCGAAGGCCGGCAAGAAGGTGCTGGTTCTTGAAATGAAAGAGTTCGCAGGCGGCGGCGCGGTGACGCTGGAACGTACGGCGCCTGGCTTTTTGCACAACAAGCATTCCATAATGCACGGCATGATACAGGCCAATCCGATGTTGCTGCATGACCAGCTTGGTCTCAAATCGAAATACGGTCTGGAATATATCCATCCTGACCCGCCGATGAGCCTTGTTTTAAAGGACTTCACCTATATGCGGTCCTTTATCAGCCTTATCAAAACCTGTGAAGAAATCGCGCGTTTTTCGGCCAAGGATGCCGAGGCCTACCGCGAATTCGTCGAATGGGGCGGGCGGATGATGCCGATGCTGATGCAAGGCATGTTCAATGTTCCAGTGCCTATGGGCGCGTTTTTGATGATGATGCAGGGCAGCGAAGACGGCAGGCGTTTGGTCGACCTGATGTACCGAAGCCCGCTGCAGATCGTGGACGAATTGTTCGAAAGCGACCTGTTGAAAATCTTCATTCTTAAATGGGCGTCAGAGGGGATTTTGCAGTTCCCAGACGATATGGGCACCGGTTTGGGCGTAATGATCATGATCGTCATGACCCATTATTACCCGATCGGATTCGCAAAAGGCGGCAGCGGAGAGCTGTCACGGGCCTTGGTCGATTGTATCGAAGATCACGGTGGAGAGATTCGATACAACACCGAGATTAACAGTGTGATCGTTGAAAGTGGCCGCGCGGTTGGGTTGCGTTCAACAAAAGGCGAGGAATTCCGCGGCAAAGACGCGGTTGTTGCCGCGATCCACCCCAACCTTCTGGCTGACTTTGTCGAAGGTCTGGACGAGGCACTTTTGCGCAGGGCATCCCGGGTGAAAACCGCGCCGTATTCGCTCTTCAAAATCGACGCGGCCCTGAACAAACCGCCAGAAGCTTTTGCCGGAAATCTGCCAGAAGAGGTTTTCGGCACCGCCGCCAACTTGATTCATGCGACAAACCTTCTGGAGTTTTTGGAAAACTTCGAACCCTTGCGCCTTGGCCGGGTCAACACCGAAAACCCGCTGCAAGGCGGCGGCCCAATGGCCCTGCCCGGTTTCCAGCCAGAGGGGCAATCGGTGCTCTATACGACCAGCTATCAGCCCTATGACATCGGGCGTCAGGGACCCGGCAAATGGGACACCATCAAAGACCAGGTCGCCGACAAGCTGCTGGAAAAGATGGGCCATTTCTATCCAGGCCTTGCCGATGCGGTGATCGCGCGCGAGGTTGACAGCCCGCTTGATATGGAACGCTGGTCGCCTGCAACATTTGTGCGCGGCGAGGTCCACGGGGCGGGCCTGCAACTGTTCCAAACGTCCGGCATGCGGCCAACGCAAGACTTGGCGCAATATGCCGTGCCCGGATGCGAATACCTGTATCTTTGCGGCCCGTTCATGCATCCCGGTGGCGCCATCTTTGGCGCAGGGCGGCCGACAGCCATCAAGATTTTGGACGATATGGATATCGATTTTGACAAAGTCATAGCGGGGACAAAGTGATGAGCACGAAAAAACCAAAAATGAAGATCTATGACGGCCACGGCAACGCTTTGATGAGCATTAAACGGCTAGAACAGGACGGCGATGATCTGGTCATTCGCGGCAAAATTTTCGACGCCATGCCCATGGCCGCCCGGCTGACACCACAAGATGCGCGTGCGGCGCTGAAGCTGTTGAATGCAAAAACGATCCTATTCTTGCTGACATTGCTTTTTCGGAAATCGTCAAAGCAAGAATAGGCATCAAAGATAGACCGCCACTGCGAAATTACTTCACGACGGTTTCAAACCCTGCAACTACGAAATTCAGCATCGGCCTATAAGCTGCGCTCAAATCGCGTGCTTTCAAAGCGCCGCTGGACAGCTGGTCGATCCGTTCATGCTGCGACACCGTCGATAACATCAAGTGCAGCATCATCATAAAACACCGTGTCACATCGGCCCGGTCAGCATTGGGAAGCACTTCGCACAGACACTCGATAAAGGTTTGAACTGTTTCATTGAAATGGGCATCCAGCACGCCAAGCCACTGATTTCCTTCGCCCAACCGGCCCAGAACCTTAAAGTAATCCGACCAGCCCGGATCAGTGCTGCACGCCCTTTCGAAAATCGGCGCCATAAAAGCATCGATAACCGTTTCAACGGTTGGGTTTTTCAATGTGCCTAGGCGGGCCAGTCGGTCATCAGACAGGATTTTCGCCCGGCGCGCGACCACTTCTTCGAACAGTTTCTCTTTGGTTCCAAAATGATAGCTTGCCAATGCCAGCGTCACTTCGGCCCGCACCGTAATTTCGCGCAAAGAGACAGCATCAAACCCTCGGGCCCCAAAAAGAACCTCTGCCGCATCCAAAATTTTGGCCCGAGTGGTTTCGCCGTTCGACCGTGTCTGTTTTTGCGCTTTCGCCACGTTTTAGTACCCCAAAAATTATTGGTTAAGCGTATAAACAAGTGACTGGAAAAATCCAGACACCCTATTCAGCGGTCCAGCCCCCATCCACCGTCATTGTGCTTCCAGTCATCATCGCCGAGGCAGGAGAGGCCAAGAACAGAACGGCCCCCATCAGGTCTTCGACCTGCCCCAAACGGCCAAGTTTGATCTTGCTTAGGACCGAAGATAAAAAAGCTTCGTCCTCAAAAAATGGCTTGGTCATCGGGGTTTCGATAAATGTGGGCGCAATGGTGTTGGAGCGGATCCCGTGCGGCGCAAGGTCCAGTGCGAAGGCTTTGCTCATCCCTTCCATCCCCCATTTTGAGGCACAGTACAGGCTTCGGTTCGGGCCACCCACCTGCCCCATCTGGCTGGAAAGATGAATCAGCGAGCCTTGCTTTTTCGCGGCCAGCAAACCTTTGACCACGGCCTGTGCAACGAAGAATGCGGATTTAAGATTCAAGTCAATGACCGCATCAAAATCGTCCTCATTAACATCCCAGATAGGTTTGGGCCGGTTGGTGCCCGCATTGTTGACCAAAATGTCGAACGGGCCTGCGGCTGCAATGCAGTCCGATACGGCCCCAAGGTCCGACACATCCAGAGCCAAAGCCTGTGCATTGCCACCGATGGCTGCAGCGGCGGCTTCGATTTCCGTGCTCGTGCGCGCAGCGAGAGTGACCTGCGCCCCGGCCTGGGCAAGTGCGCAAGCCGCCGCAAACCCGATCCCACGCCCTGCCCCTGTGACCAGCGCATGTTGGCCGCTTAGATCAAAGGATGGCGTTTGGGGCAGCTCGGTCATGATCCAACCTTATCCGCACCGGCAACAGGTTCAGCGCCTTGGGCATAGGGAACGTTTTGGCCGCCATAACGGCGCACCCGAACGTTGGCTTGTTCCGCATGTCCTTGAAACCCTTCAAGCATGCAAAGCCGGGACGTATAGCGCCCGACCAAAGACGAAGCCTCGTCCGTTGTGACTTTTTGATAAGAATGGGTTTTGAGGAACTTGCCAACCCAAAGACCACCCGTATAACGGCCTGCCTTTTTGGTGGGCAAAGTGTGGTTGGTACCGATAGCCTTATCGCCATAGGCAACGTTTGTTCGTGCACCAAGGAACAGGGCACCGTAACTCACCATGTTTTCAAGATACCAATCATCCCGGTCGGTCATGATCTGTACATGCTCTGACGCTATGTCGTTGGCATATTTCAGCATCTCGTCATGGTCCTCGCAAACGATCACCTGACCGTAGGTTTCCCAGGACACGCGCGCATGCCCGGCTGTAGGCAGTATTTGCAGCAAACGATCGATTTCCACCATCGTCTCTCTTGCCAGCTTTTCAGATGTGGTCAACAGAACTGCTGGGCTGTCGGGCCCATGCTCTGCCTGGCCGAGCAGATCGGTTGCACAAATTTCTGCGTCCACCGTATCGTCGGCGATCACCATAGTTTCAGTTGGACCAGCAAACAGGTCGATCCCTACCCGGCCGTAAAGCTGACGTTTTGCTTCGGCGACAAAAGCGTTGCCAGGGCCAACCAACATATCCACTGGCTGGATCGTCTGGGTCCCCAGCGCCATAGCGCCGACCGCTTGGATACCGCCCAAAGCGTAGATTTCATCCGCGCCAGCCATGTGCTGTGCGGCGACAATTGCGGATGCAGGCTTGCCTTCAAAGGGTGGCGCGCAAGTAATAATGCGCGGCACGCCAGCAACCTTAGCGGTCAGAACGGACATATGCGCAGAGGCCAGCATCGGGTATTTGCCGCCCGGCACGTAGCAGCCCGCATTCTGAACCGGGATATTCTTATGGCCAAGGATAACGCCTGGCATGGTTTCAACTTCGACATCTCGCAGCGCATCTTTCTGGATCTGAGCAAAATTGCGCACTTGTTCTTGGGCAAATTCGATGTCGCGGATGTCTTGCGCCGACATGTCCGCAAGGCAGGCGTTAATTTCCGAGACGCTAAGACGATAGTTGTCGCGGTTCCAATTGTCGAACTTCACAGACAGGTCGCGGATGGCATCATCGCCCCGCGCCTCAATGTCCGAGAGCGTCCCTTCCACGATGCCACGCACCTTGTCGTCTGCTGCTTTTACAATGCCGGGATCAATACCGTCCTTTAGAATCTGGGCCATGAGGTTCCTCCGATTGAGCTATTGCCAATGTGACTCCTTGGGGCTATTAATTGGACGAACGACCAACCAATTACAAGAGGAAATCTGGTTCGTCTGCGCGCCTTCGGCGCAAGCTTTGGGATAAAGGAAACGACTCGTGAAACTTGCCACACTCTCCGATGGAACCAAGGACGGCCGCTTGCATGTGGTCAGCCGCGATCTAAAGCGCAGTGAGCCTGCGAAATCTGCCCAAACCATGATCGAGGCTTTGGAAAATTGGGACGACGTCGAAGCAGCGCTGAGGGATCAATACGCAGCGCTCAATTCTGGGTCCGGTCAGGCGTTTGACACGTCAAAAGCAATGGCTCCCTTGCCCCGCGCCTGGCAGTGGCTGGATGCGTCTACTTACATGTCCCACTCAACACTCATGGACGCGGCATTTGGCTTTTTGGAGAAAGAACAGCCTGATTTTCCGCTGATGTACCAGGGTATGTCGAACCAGTTTTATGGGCCCACTGACGACATGCCGATGTCTTCGGAAGAAGACGGTATCGATTTTGAGGCCGAGTTTGGCATTCTGACTTCTGAAGTTCCATTAGGGGCCGATGCCGACACCTGCGCCAAATCAATTCTCTTGGTGGTTCAGATCAACGATTGGTCGCTGCGGCGCCTTGCTCCGGTTGAAATGAAGACCGGGTTTGGCTGGATCAGGGCGAAACCCGCCTGTGCGATGGCCCCTGTTGCGGTGACGCCGGATGAACTCGGGGATCACTGGCGCGACCAGCGTGTTGATCTGCCTTTGCATGTGACATGGAATGACACCAAATGGGGCGCGGCCTCGGGCTATGAAATGGGATATGGTTTCCACGAGATTGCCGCCAACGCCGCCTATTCCCGCGATTTGCCAGCCGGTACGGTTATTGGCGGCGGCACGGTGTCCAATGCCAACTACCGAGAAGTGGGCTCTTCCTGCATTGCAGAGCAGCGCGGGATCGAGACGCTAGACACAGGCAGCGCGAAGACCCCGTTCATGTCATTTGGCGACCGGGTCAAAATGGAAGTCTTCGCAGCAGACGGCTCACCTGTCTTTGGCACTTTGAACCAACAAGTCGTAAAGGCCTAACCAATGGCGCTGTTTGAATATTTCCCGAACTATGTTTGGAACCTTTCCCTGTCCATCGCGATCCAATCCGGCGCAGAGCAAGGCGAGATTATCGATATGTCCAAACCGCTATTGGCAAAAGCCGAAGCGGGCGAGGATGCGGGCACAGGTGAGTTCCTGCTGGAATGGGTCAAAAAGGCCGATACACTATGCGAATTGGCGGCTGCGGACGAAGCCAAAGGGCGCTTCATTTCGGCCTCAGACAAGCTGCGCCGCGCGTCTTTGTACCTGTTCACCGCCGAAAGGATGCAAGGACACGGTCACCCGGGGCGGACCAAAACCTACGCCCGCGCATTGGACTGTTTTGACAAATACGTCCGCTTTGGGAATGAAAACTGCGAACGGGTGGAAATTCCCTATGATGGCAAGGTTCTGCCAGCGCTTTTTACCCGCGCTCAGGGCGTGGATGGCTCGGCTCCTTGCGTCGTTTTTCTAAACGGTCTCGACAGTTGTAAAGAGCTTTTGTATTGGACCTGGCTGCCCCAAGAGCTTGCGCGGCGCGGTGTGTCTTGCCTGTGCGTAGATCAGCCGGGCACAGGCGAATCCATTCGCCTACAAGGCCTTTCTAGCCGGTTTGACACCGAAGCTTATGGCTCCACTCTTTATGAATTTGCG
This sequence comes from Paracoccaceae bacterium, assembly GCA_006844665.1. GTDB lineage: Bacteria > Pseudomonadota > Alphaproteobacteria > Rhodobacterales > Rhodobacteraceae > Dinoroseobacter. The sequence goes on along the minus strand of SPJP01000066.1, from coordinate 974 downwards.
GCCGCGCACCCAGATGTGGATCCTAACCGCATTGGCATTTCGGGCATATCGCTCGGCGGTTATTACGTGCCACGCATTGCCGCCCATGAACCCCGTTTCGCATCGGGCTCCGTTTGGGGCGCGAACCACAATTGGGCAGAAGTACAGCAAAAGCGCATGAGGCGAGAGGGCGAAAATCCTGTGCCCCATTACTGGAAACACGTGTGGTGGGTCTTTGGCGCGACGGATCAAGATGATTTTCTGGAGAAAACAAAAGGCATGAACCTGACCGGCCAAATGGAAAAAATCAAAATGCCTTTCCTTGTGACCCATGGCGAAAGCGACCGGCAGATCGACGTCGAATATGCCCATCAATCCTTCAATCAACTCACCAATTCGGCGCGGCGCGAATTGAAGCTGTTCACCACCAAAGAAGGCGGGATTGAGCACTGTGGCGCGGATAATATGGCATATGGCCGGCACTACCATGCCGACTGGTTTGCCGAGACTTTGTAAAGGCAGTGCCCATGACCGCCGCTTCACCCCTTTCTTTGGCCAATTGGGCCACGACCACGGGTACATGGCCGTGCACAAGACTGTTGCACTGTTTGCGTGCAGTTGTTATTGTTTGGTCGTACAATCAATTAAGGGGGGAGATTGGACAGTGAAGGCTCCAGTCTTCTTGCAACAAATCGGCGTCTTTTTGATCGTCTTCGCCCTTTGGGCACTTGGCGATATGGGGTCGTGGTTTAACCGGAATGTAATCCCCCCGATTGCGGATGTCGCACAGGCCACCATGTCGCTTTTGGACGGCACGGATCTGGCGATGGCGCTTTGGTTTACGCTTCGCGATTCTCTGGCCAGTGTTGCAATTGCTGCCCTGCTGGCGATCCCGCTAGGACTGCTTATTGGCAATTCACCGCGCCTTGAAAAGTCCACCCGTGTCCTGCTTGATTTTGGCCGTGCGTTTCCTGCCATCGCGCTTGTTCCGATTT
>SPJP01000063.1 GCA_006844665.1 Paracoccaceae bacterium | reverse complement strand
CTTCCTGTTCGAGAGTGCTGACACAGTATCCCGAACGCGGAACCGAAATTCGCAATGTGCGCCAGCTGTCTGTGGTGTCAGCAGAGGAACTGGAGGACATCGCCGCAGCCCTTGGCGTTGACAGCTTGTCCCCTGCCTTGGTCGGGGCCTCTGTCGTGCTGCGGGGCATCCCTGATTTTACCCATGTACCGCCGTCGTCGAGACTAATGGCCGAGGACAGCAGCTTGGGGCTGTGTATCGACATGGAAAACCTGCCTTGCATATTGCCTGCGAAAGGGATCGCGGAACTGTACGATCTGGAAACGGGCAAGGCGTTCAAAGCTTCGGCCAAGGACCGGCGCGGCGTGACGGCTTGGGTTGAACGCCCCGGCACATTGTCGATTGGCGATAAGCTGCGGCTGCATGTTCCGGGCCAACGCGCCTGGTCGCCAAAAACTTTGTTTGACCGATAGCAACGTTTGGCAAATATGTTTCCTAGGGGGAATCAATGTATACAGAGTTGTTGGTTGAGATGTCTGGCGTTCTTGGGGTGCTGTGCTACGTCGGGTCATATGCGCTTTTGCAGTTAGGCGTTATCAGGGGGAGCAATTATTCCTATGCCTTCCTGAACCTTGGCGGCGCGGTTTTCGTCGCAATATCTTTGCTCAATAATTGGAATACTTGGTCAGCCTTGGTGTCCCTCTCGTTTACCGTGTTTTCGGTGGTTGGTATCATTCGGGTCTATCGGGCTAGCCGTGGATTGCGTTTCAACCAAGAGGAAGCTGACTTTAATGCAGCGCGCCTTTCGACCATGCCGTCGCGAGACGTTCGTCGGTTCTTGTCCCGCGGTGTCTGGATCAATGGCGCAAAGGGACAAAAGCTGACCACGCAAGGTGAACCCGTGACGCATCTACGCTATTTGGCGTCAGGGTCTGTAGATATCATTGTGGGCGGGCAACGCATTGCCGAGGTCGGTAAGGGCGAATTCATTGGCGAACTGGCCTGTATGAAAAAAGGTCCGGCCAGTGCGACAGTGGTTCTGAACCAAGACACGCGATTCTTTCAGATCTCGTCCGAGGCGCTGAACGCACTTGTACGCGGTAAACCAGATTTTCGCGCCCATCTGGAATTCGCCTTTGCAGGCAACATTCAATCCAAGCTTGTGGCGACAAATGCCCTTTTGGAACAAGCCCTAAAGGCGGGGCACACAAATGCCAGCTAAGCGCGGCACAGGTTTCTGATCAGAAACGGTTGTTTCATTTAACGCCGCCTTCACCGTCAAAAATGTCGTAATCCCCCCTGTGTTGCCTGCCATGTCCAGATAATGGTCGTCGCAGGCAGGGCGGCAAATTGCGATGCCCAAGTATTTTACGGAGACCCTCAATGGCACATATGTCAGACATCGAAATTGCGCGCGGCGCGTCCAAGCGCCCGATCCAAGAAATTGGCGCAAAGCTTGGCATTCCGACCGAGCATCTGCTGCCTTATGGCCATGACAAAGCCAAAGTGGGACAGGACTTCATTAACTCGCTTTCGGACCGTGAAAACGGCAAGTTGATCCTTGTCACTGCGATCAACCCGACGCCTGCCGGCGAAGGTAAGACTACGACGACCGTGGGTTTGGGCGATGGTCTGAACAAGATCGGCAAGAACGCCGCGATCTGTATCCGTGAAGCTTCCCTTGGCCCGAACTTCGGCATGAAGGGTGGTGCAGCCGGGGGTGGCAACGCGCAGGTTGTTCCGATGGAGGAAATGAACCTTCACTTCACCGGCGATTTCCATGCGATCACCAGCGCGCATAACCTGCTGTCTGCTATGATCGACAACCACATCTATTGGGGCAATTCGCTGGAAATCGACCAGCGCCGCGTTGTATGGCGCCGGGTGTTGGACATGAACGATCGTGCATTGCGCGATATCATGACATCGATGGGTGGTGTGGCAAACGGCTTCCCACGCCAAACCGGGTTCGACATCACTGTGGCGTCTGAAGTCATGGCAATCTTGTGCCTGGCCAAAGATCTGGACGACTTGCAAAAACGTCTGGGCGACATGATCGTGGCCTACCGCCGTGACAAAACCCCGATCTATTGCCGCGATATTCAAGCCGATGGTGCGATGACTGTTCTGCTGCGCGACGCGATGCAGCCGAACCTTGTGCAGACCTTGGAAAACAACCCGGCCTTCGTGCATGGCGGCCCTTTTGCGAATATCGCCCATGGCTGTAACTCGGTCATTGCGACCAAAACGGCTTTGAAACTGGCTGATTACGTTGTCACCGAAGCGGGCTTTGGGGCTGACTTGGGGGCCGAGAAGTTCATGGACATCAAATGCCGCAAAGCAGGTCTGGCGCCGGATGCGGTTGTGCTGGTTGCAACGATCCGTGCGTTGAAAATGAACGGCGGCGTCGCCAAAAATGATCTGGGCGACGAGAACGTGGATGCCGTGACAGCGGGCGGCGCAAATCTTGCCCGCCATATCGAGAACATCAAAAGCTTTGGTGTGCCGGTGGTCGTTGCAATCAACCACTTCTTTACAGACACAGATGCCGAAGTGGCAGCCGTCCAAGCCTTTGTCGAAAGCCAAGGCGCCGAAGCATTCTTGTGCAAGCATTGGGCCGATGGCGGCGCAGGCATCAGCGATCTGGCGACCCGTGTGGCGGAAATCGCAGACAGCGGCGTTTCCGACTTTGCCCCGATCTATCCAGACGAGATGAGCTTGGCTGACAAGATCAACACCGTGGCCACCAAGATCTATCGTGCCGACGCCGCTGTGATGGATAAAAAGGTTCTGGCGCAATTGGCCGATTGGGAAGCGCAGGGCTATGGCAACCTGCCGGTTTGTATGGCGAAGACGCAGTATTCGTTCTCGACCGATCCCAACGAGCGCGGCGCACCAATAGGTTTTGACATCCCGGTTCGCGAAGTGCGCCTTAGCGCCGGTGCGGGCTTTGTCGTCGCGATCTGCGGTGAAATCATGACAATGCCGGGTCTTCCGCGTAAACCAGCGGCTGAAACCATTGGGATCAATGACGAAGGCTTGGTCGAGGGGCTGTTCTAAACAGTCCCATCGCGCAGGCCGCAACAACGGAAAGGAACAGTAATGACACAGTTACGACAGTTCGTTCTGGGGGCGGCAATTGTTGGCGCGCTGGGGGCTGCATCTGCGGCTCAGGCGGGCGAATGGTTCCAACACAAGTTCGGGGAAATGCGTAGTTTCCACGGTGATTGGTTGGCGGTCTGCGACGCTCAAGGTGAAGGCCAGTGCCGTATGGTTCGGGCAGAGGCTGATCCAGGGTCGGACGCGTTCTTTGATATGCGTCTGGCCGTTCTTCGCGTAGACGGCACCCCTGACTGGGCGATCGAGGTAATGGATCGTGGCCTACCAGCAGAGGCTGTGACAGACTTGCGTTTTGTGTTTGACGATGGCCAAAGCATCACCGTTCCAGGCAGTTCGATGAAGCCGGGCACATATGACAGTGTAGGTGCGTCCGACACGTTGACCATCACCGATCCAAATCTGGTTCAATCTCTGCTAGATCACATGATCGCCGGCAATCATGTGCAGGTTCATTACGCCCCAGAAGGCAGCGGCAACGGCACCGCACGCTTTCCTCTGGGTGGTGTGACCTCGGCCGTCAACGCGATCCAATCCATAGTATTACCGAGGCAAGAATGACTGCATCAATAATCGACGGCAAAGCTTTTGCGGCCACAGTGCGTGGCAAAGTGGCGGAACATGTAACCCGGCTGAAAACAGATCATGGGATCATGCCGGGACTTGCGGTGGTTCTGGTCGGGGAAGATCCCGCCAGCCAAGTCTATGTGCGCAACAAGGGCAAGCAAACGGTCGAGGTCGGAATGAACTCGGTCGAACACAAGCTGGATGCGGACACGTCCGAAGCAGATCTTTTGGCGCTGATCGATCAGTTGAACAGCGATCCTGCGATCCACGGAATTTTGGTTCAGCTGCCGTTGCCGGGCCATTTGGACAGCGATCTGGTGATCAACTCAATTGATCCGGCAAAAGATGTTGACGGGTTCCATATCTCGAACGTTGGCCTTCTGGGGACTGGACAGAAGAGCATGGTGCCTTGCACGCCGTTGGGCTGTTTGATGATGCTGCGGGATCACCATGGGTCTTTGTCTGGCCTGAATGCTGTTGTGGTTGGGCGGTCAAATATCGTTGGCAAGCCGATGGCGCAGCTTTTGCTTGGCGATAGCTGCACTGTGACCATCGCCCATTCCCGCACCAAGGATATCGAGGCTATGTGCCGTCAGGCGGACATCCTTGTTGCAGCCGTAGGGCGGCCCGAGATGGTCAAGGGCGACTGGGTCAAGCCCGGCGCCACAGTGATTGACGTGGGCATTAACCGTATTCCGCACCCAACGGATTCCGCGAAAACCAAGCTGGTCGGCGACGTGGACTTTGCGTCGGCATCGGAAGTTGCAGGGGCCATAACGCCTGTGCCGGGGGGCGTAGGCCCGATGACAATCGCTTGCTTGCTGGCCAATACGGTCACCGCCGCGTGCCGGGCCAACGGGTTGGCGGAACCTGAAGGCCTGACAGCCTAAAACCAATTGGCGGTTTGGAAAGGCCGCAGCGGTTCGTCACTGCGCCCTTTTATTGTAGCTACTATTTTAGTGTCGCGCGCTCGCCGTTACGTTTTGTCAGCTTGGCAATTGGGTATCGCGGTGGCTGTAGGGCCCGTCATGATGGCGGAAAACCGACCTGGAAACAGTGGGTCGAATGCTGGATCTGTGCTACGCAATCCGCCAGTATACGTGCCGTATGCAGGCAAAATCAGCCGCGTTTCATCATACAAAAATGCCGCGCGTGTGATCGACTTACCCTTGGTTTGCAACGTAAATTTCGGGTGATAGTGACCCGAGACCTCGCCCGCGCCCGCATTTGGATCGGCGATGTGGCGAAAGGACAGCGGGCCGTGGCTGTAGCTTGCCAAATGGGTCCCGGCCAGCTCTGTCGGGCCGGGATCATGGTTGCCCTCAATCCAGACCCATTTGCGGCCTGCGATCATCTGGGTCAGGGTAGTGCGAAACGGGTCCGGCAGGGCGGCTTCGGCCAATCTGTCATCAAAACTGTCGCCAAGGCAGATCACGGTTTTCGGCGATGTCGTCTCTAGATCGCTGGTCAGACGGGTCAGGGTATCCAGCGTCTCGTACGGGGGCAGCAGCTTGCCCGTGCGCCTCGCCATGCGTTCGGATTTGCCAAGATGCAGATCAGAAACCGTCAGGATTTGCGCATCGGGGTACCACAATGCGCCAGATCCCAAAGCATGCAACTTCGCGCCGTTCAAAGTAAGTGTCGAATAGGTCATGGAGGGGCAGGAACCGCATTTGAGCGCCATTGGCAAGAGACGTTTTGCAAAGGTCCCGAGCCTAGGACAGCCCGGCCTGAGACAAAACTGCAGCGGCTTCGGCCAGCATGCGTTCTTCTGCTTTGCCTTTTATCGGAATGCGGCTGACTTCGTAGAACAGAGGTGCGGATAGGGGCGACAGACGGTCCAAGGTGACGTGATCTATTCGGCCCTGAGTGCGGCGTAACATGTCTTCGACCCGGCCGTAATCGACCAGACCTCTGGTCGCCTCTTCCCGCGTGATTTGCAGTAGAACATGGTCTGGGTCGTATTTGATCAAAGTGTCGTACAGGATGTCCGAGCTGAAAGTTGCCTGCCTGCCTGATTTGCGACCGCCGCGAGTATTGCGTTCGATCAGCCCCGCTATAGTCGCGCTGGACCGGAAGGTCCGTTTCATCACCGCATTGCCTGACAGCCATTGGTTAAAACTGCTGCGGAGCCCGTCCTGGGCCACCAGTTGCGCGGGATGGGTCACAGGGCAAAGACCCCAGATCAAAGTCGCGTAGTCCGAAGCAACAAACCCGATTGGATCAAGGCCCGCTTCTTCCATTCGTTGGGTCAGGAGCAACCCCAAAGTCTGTTGCGCGTTGCGGCCCGCGAAACCGTATACGCAAAGATGGTCGCGGCCGTCATGGGGGAAGGTCTCAACAAGCAAACGCTTCGCTTGGGGCAGTTGCGATACCTGCCGCTGCAGATGTAGCCATGATCTGGTGTGCTCGGGCAGATCAGGCCAGTCTGGCTGGCGGAACATGTCCATGATGCGCTGGCTTAGCTGGGTGGAGGTCGCGAATTTCGTGCCGCTGAAGGTCGCCACTTTGGGCCGTTTGTCGGCGCGGCGCGTGACCTCGACCGTCATGTCACGCAGCCCTTCATAGCGCACGATTTGCCCACCAATCAGAAAGGTGTCGCCCTGGGTCAATGTCGCTGCAAAACTTTCTTCGACCTCGCCCAAGGGGGTGCCACCACGGGCGTTTTTCATTCGAACCTTCAGGGTTTCGGTATCGACAATGGTGCCCATATTCATACGGATTGCACTGGCTGTTCGCGGGTCGCGCAAATGCCAATAGCCTTCCCGCTCTATCAAGCGCTGCCAGCGGTCATAGGCCTGCAAGGCGAAGCCGCCTGTGGCGCAAAAATCCAAGCAATCGTCGAACTGAGCACGGGTCAGGCTGCTGAAATTGCCTGCGGTCTTCACTTCGGCAAACAGGGCATCTGCCTGAAACGGGCCAGCGGCTGCAGTTGCCAAGATATGTTGGCACAGAACGTCCCGAGGGCCAGGACCGCGGGGTTCGCCATCTAGGTCGTGGGCTTTGACCGCCTCTAGGGCAGCAACGCATTCGACAATCTCGAACCGGTTGGCAGGGACAAGCAGTGCTTTGGACGGGGCGTTGTAGCGGTGATTGGCGCGCCCTATGCGCTGAACCAGGCGCTTGACGTTCTTAGGGGCACCGACTTGGATAACCAAATCAACATCCCCCCAATCGATCCCGAGGTCGAGTGAGCCTGTACAGACAATTGCCCGCAATTGGCCCGCGACCATGGCTGCTTCGACCCGTTCGCGTTGATCACGGCTTAGGCTGCCATGGTGGATGCCTATCGGGTGAGAGGCGTCATTCGCGAGCCAAAGGTGATGAAAGAAGATCTCGGCCTGGGCGCGGGTGTTGTGAAAGATCAGCGTGGTTCTGTGGGCTTTGATTTGGGCTAGAATTGCTGGGATCGCATAGCGCCCGCCGCCGCCCGACCAGGGCGGATGTTCGGATGTTTCCAGCATCGAGATGTCCGGATCTGGCCCGGGTTCGGCCCAAAGGACCGGGCAAGGATCGGGATGGCGGGCTAGGAAGTGGGCTATCGCCCCGGGGTCCTCTACCGTCGCAGATAAACCGACACGGCGCAGATCGGGCACCAATGTCGACAGGCGCGCCAAAGATAGCATCAATTGATCACCGCGCTTGTTTTCAGCGAGTGCGTGAATCTCGTCTATGACCACCCGTTGCAGGCCTGCGAACATTCGTGGGGCATCATCGTAGCTAAGCAGAAGGGCCAGCGATTCAGGCGTTGTCAGTAATATATGAGGGGGATCTGCGCGTTGGCGTTTGCGTTTTGTGGCGCTGGTGTCGCCGGTGCGGTCTTCGATCCGGATGGGCAGGCCCATGTCTTCGACCGGGGTGCGTAGATTGCGTTTGATGTCGGCAGCCAGGGCTTTCAGCGGCGAGACGTAGAGCGTGTGCAGGCCGGTGTGAGAACCATCCGCAAGCTCAACCAAACTGGGCAAAAAGCCTGCAAGCGTCTTGCCCCCACCGGTTGGTGCGATCAGCAATAAGGACGGGTCTTGGGACTTGTCCAGCATATCGGCTTGATGCGGATGTAAGGACCAGCCCCTTTGGGAAAACCAGTCAGAAAATAGGGCGGGCAGTTTGACCATGGACAAAAGGTAGGGGAACGAAGCCGGAACGCAACTAGTTTTTACCGATGTTCCAGGCTAGTGCGCGAAGTCGGACTTTTCGACGAAAAGGTTGGACCAAGCCCTATCAATCAATTCTGGGGTCATATGGGGGGCTTTGTCTTCGTATCTGCAAACGGCCAGCATCTGATCAATCAGGAAGGGTGCGTGGTAGTTGGCGTAGACGTGGTCGATTTCGGGGTATTTATTCCTCATCAAATGGACCAGAGCGTCTTCGTTCAAGGGCATTTTCTTGGCCTTAGCGACCAGGGCGAAAACGCTTAGAAACTCGTCTTCTGTTGGGCCGTCGATCTTTAGCTTGAAGAACACACGGCGCAGCGCGGCCCCGTCGAACAGGTCGTTTGGATGAAAGTTGGTCGAGAAAATGACCAATGTATCGAATGGGACAACGAACTTTTCGCCTGACTGCAAAGACAGGATATCGTAGCTGGCCTCCATCGGGACAATCCAGCGGTTAATCAGGTTTTGCGGGCTTTCGGCTTGGCGGCCAAGGTCATCCACGATGAACACGCCGCCTGTTGCCTTCATCTGCAACGGCGCTTGGTACGTGCGTGACACAGGGTTGAAGGTTAGGTCGAGCATGGAGAGCTCCAGCTCGCCTCCAGTAATTACTGCAGGACGGCGACATTTCACATAGCGGTTATCGAACCCTGCAGCCTGGCGCAGGGGCGAAGCAGGCTCTTCTTCGCTGTCGACGAGTTCATGCACAATGGGGTCGAATACAGTGATAATCTGGCCCGCATATTCCACAGCGCGAGGCACAAAAATTTCGTCGCCCATCGCGTCGCGGATACCGTTCGAAATTGCGGATTTGCCGTTTCCGGGGGGGCCGTACAGCAGGACCGACCGACCGGATGCGATCGCAGGGCCCAGTTCGCGCAGAAATCCGTCAGGCAAGATCAGATGGCCCATCGCTGAGGCCAGTTTTTCATCCGTCAGTTTAATGTTCTTGACCGATTGCTTTTCCGATTGCTGGCGGAACGCTTCCAGCGGCACGGGCAGCGCGCCAAAATATTCCGACTGGGTCAGCGCATCACGGGCACGCATTTTGCCCAGATCAGACAGCTGGTAGCGCATTTCTTCGGAACCCGAGGCGGTCAAAGATCCCATGGCTTCGATCATGCGTTCTTCGCGGGCGAATTCGATCAGTTCTTGCGTCATGGAAAGGGGGGCGGCAATGGCCTGGGACATTTCGCTGACCCGCACAAGGGATTGGCGATAAATGGTTTTTAGCAAAATGTCCTGCACCATCGTCAGGGGCAAGCCCAAGTCATTAAGGGTCTTCGGGCGCACAGGAAGAAATGGATCGCGCAATTGCTGGTTCATAAAAAGATCTCTAATGCCCACGGGGATAGGTCACAATAAAACAGGTAAAAGCAAATAAAATGCCAACGTGCCACCCAAGGCCAAGCCCATCGGAAATTTCTTGTTCCCAACGCTCCATGATACCCAATCAGGGGTAGCTTTGCGCACCGCTGGAATGCTGCCCGCGATTTTGTGGGCAACATAGGCTGCCAGCAAAACGGCGGCGAATAGCGTCAGGACCAACATCCCATCTTGGGGTGCGATGAACGGTGCCATAGCGGCGGCGAATTTTGCATCCCCCGCGCCGACAAGGCGTGCGGCGGTCATCAAAAAGCCTATTAGCAAAACCAAAGCAAAATTGGCGTAGCGCCAAAAATAGAGCTCAAGCGGGAGCGCGATTAGGCCGACCACAACAAAAACCGCCAACAATGCTAAAACCGAGGTGTTGGGAATTTTCATATACTTCATGTCGCTCCAGGCGACATAAAGGCAGATCGGCAGGACAAAAGGTAGGAACCAAAGCGCAGTGGATAGGGTCAAAGCCATGCTTTAGGCACCTGTGCCTTCGAGGGTCCGTAAGGTTCGCACCGCCGCGTCAAAATGCTGTGGGTGGGTTTCAATCGCGTCGCGCAGTAGGGCTTTGCCTGTTTCGACATCGCCCTGTTTAATCGCCGACAAGGCCAGAGTGTGCAATAACTGGGCGCGTTCGACCTGTGTCATTGGAACGGGCGGGATTTGATAGTTGCGCTGCGCACCCCGGGCCAGGATCAGGTTGTTCTTGGCAGTGAACAAGGTCTGATCATACTCGATGGCTTGAACAAATAGGCGTTCGGCCTCGGGCATGTCGCCACGGGTCAGCTTAGAATAGCCCCAGTTGTTCAGAACTGCGGCAGGGCGGTTCGTCAGGCCTGCTGCGATTTCGTAGAAACTGTCCGCGCGGGCCCAATCCTGTTCACTGTCGGCGACGATGGCTTCTAGACGGTAGCGCTTAAAGGTTTCAAAGGTCGGCGGGATCTGGTCCAGCTGCACTTTGGCTTCGTCCCATGATCCGGTACGGATCAACGCGTCTGCGAAATCGACCCGGTCTTCGTTTGTTGCATCCGGGTGGCTGGTGACTTTGCGCCAAACGGGCACGGCCTCGGCCGGTTTGCCAGCGCGAACCAGGCTCATGGCCAAACCGCGTTTCAAATCCAGCCGTTTTGGCTCTTCTGTGCTAGAGCGTCGAAAATATGCCACAGCTTCGTTCGGATCGGCCACTGTCAGCATGATATCGCTAAGATTATTTTCGTCGATGACGTTCACACCATCAAACGACCGCGAGACGTCACCGCCACCGGAATTCAGGCACCCTGACAGCGCCAGTGCAGCTATCGCTGCGCCAATTACACTGTAACGCATTGGAATGCGTCCTTTTTCTGCTCGGCCTCGATCATGGTGTTGCCAGCAATTGGTAGGTACCAGAGCCACGGCGAACCAAGTCGAAGTTATGGTTATCCACAGGAGTATACGCTGGATTTTCCATTTTTGCGAGCGCCAAGCGCAGGTTTTCACGAATTGATGGCGTGGCCGCCCCATCAAGGGCGAAAGCGGTCCGGAAAACGCGCATTGCTTCGCTGGATTTGCCCATTTCAAACAGCACGACGCCCAAATTGTTCCAAGCCGGAACATATGACGGATCTTCTTCGGTGGCTTTGCGCAACAGGGATTCCGCTTGGTTCAAACGGCCCAATTTTAGGTTTGCGGACCCCAGTGCGCTAAGCAGATCTGTGGTCATGCCTTGTTCCAAAGCAGCCCGGTAGTAGGCTTTCATCGCCAGTTCATAATTTCCGGAATCCATCAAGCGGTGGCCGACGATCAGACCGTCTTCGGATTCCGCTGCCGTGAAAATTCCGTCTACCTGTTGGCCGGGCGGGTAGGGGCCTTGGGCCAACGGCTCTAGCCGGGTTGCCGGCGCACAGGCGGCCAGTCCCAAAGCAACACAGACAAGAGCAAGCAACCGCATTAGTGAACCCCGATGCCGCCGCCAGACAGTGTTTCGTAGATAGAATAGACCGACGGTCCGATCAGGATGATCAACAGCGGCGGCAGCGTGAACATCATTGTGCCCAGCGTCAGCTTGGTAGGCAAGACGTTTGCCTTTTCTTCGGCGCGCATGACCCGTTTGTCCCGCATTTCCGCCGCATATACACGCAGCGCTTCGGCGACCGAGGTACCAAAGGTCTGGCTTTGGATCAGAACAGTCACAAAGCTGGCGACGTCCTGAACCCCTGACCTGTCACCCATATCGCGCAGAACTGTGGCTTTGTCCTTACCGGCCTTGATCTCGAACGCGACGAGTTCAAATTCTTCTGCAAGAGCAGGAAAGCTGGGGCGGATTTCATCGGCCACACGCACAATGGCTTGGTCCATACCCTGGCCCGCTTCGACGCAAACAAGCATCAAGTCAAGACTGTCTGGAAAGCCGTCCTGAATCTCGCTTTGGCGGGCGTCGATGCGTTTGTCGACCCAGTATCGGGGCAGATAGTAGCCCACCAAGCCAGGAACCAAAGTTGTAAGGGCTGCCTTAGTCGCACTTGTATCGCTGGGGGCCAAAAACAAAGTGTAGAAAAGGCCCAGCAAAAGTAGCCCAAGGCCCAAGGCGAACTGGGCAAAATAAAAGGTTCGTACAGCAGATTTCGCTCGGTAGCCCGCCTGAATAAGACGTTCACGGGTTGCCGAAAACTCTTCCGCGTCCTGTGGTTCCAAGTATTCGGCGTAGCTATCCAGCGCTGTTTTGCCTGGACCGTGGCGCAAGCGTGGCGCGCCTTTTGAATCGTCTTCGCGCACGCCCAACCGCTCTTTGCGCAACCGGTCCATTGGATCAGGTTTTTGCGCCATCAAAATTGGGATCGCGATGATCAGCAGGACCGTGCCAAGCCCGCCCATCGCAATGATGGGGCCAAGGGGGCCAAGCAGGTCGACAAGCAGGGTGTTAAAAGAGTTCAACATGATCAGCTCACACTTTGATGTTAACCATCATTTTCATGAAAATGACGTTTACGATCAGGAAAATACCAACGACGATACAGGCGGGAATAAAGAACTGAGTGTCGATGACTTCGGAGTAGTATTCAGGGTCCATCATGTTGATGGCAACCAGCGCACCCAAGGGGAAGCCAGACAGGAACAGGCCTGACCATTTCGCCTCGGCGGTGATGGCTTTTACACGGCGGAATAGCTTGAATCGCGACCGGATAACCTGGGCCAATCCATACAGAATTTCTGCAAGGTTACCGCCCGATTTAGATTGGATCGACACAGCAACGGCCAAAAAGCGCAAATCCTGCATGTCCAAACGTTCGGCCAGTTCTTTCAGGGAATCCGATACATCCCGGCCATAGGCTGCTTCGTCTGCGATCATGCCGAATTCCGTGCCCAGAGGGTCTGCGACCTCTTTCGCGACGATGTTGATCGCGCTGGAAAACGGGTGACCGACGCGCAGGCTGCGGACCATCAATTCAACCGCGTCCGGCAGTTGTTCTTCGATCATGTTCATCCGGGCCGTGGCTTTTTTGTTGACCCAGAAATAGACCCCGCCAACGCCCATAACCACAGAAACGCAAACCCGAATGATTGTTCCCGTGTCTGTAAAGAACGTCAGGCTGATATAGGCCGCCAAACAAAGAACGACCATCACGCCCATTAAAGCAAACGGGCTGAAGGCTAAGTTTGCCTTTTGCGCTTTTTCCGCCAGCAACGAATAAAATGGGATTGTTTGCCCATTTACGTGCTGGCTCATTTCCTTGCGCAGTTTTTCCAATACCTCGTCGCGGGTTTCCCCCCGGTCCAGCATGTCCAGACGACGGTTCACCTTGTTGTTTCGGCTCAGGGATTTGCCGAAGAACAACAGATAGATGCCTTCCACCAACAGCAAAACGCCAAGGAAGATACCTAGATAAATTAGGGGTTCGGTTCCGATATTCATTAATAGAACTCACCTGTTGGCTCGTAGATCGAGCTGGGCAAATCATAACCCCACTGGCGGAACCGTTCTGCATAGGCAGAGCGGACACCACAGGCGGTGAAATGGCCTTCAATTTTTCCGTCAGGCTGCAAGCCTGTGCGCTGGTAGCGGAAGACTTCCTGCATCGAGATGACGTCTCCTTCCATGCCGGTAATTTCTGTGATCGAAACCATCCGGCGAGATCCATCTTGCAAACGCGAGGCCTGAACAACCAGGTTCACAGCCGAGCTGACCTGAGACCGCAGCGCCCGCAGAGGCATTTCGATCCCCGCCATCGCAACCATGTTTTCCAGACGCGAAACGGCATCGCGGGAAGAGTTCGCGTGGATAGTGGTCATTGAACCGTCGTGGCCGGTGTTCATGGCCTGAAGCATGTCGATAACTTCTTCGCCACGGGTTTCGCCGACGATGATACGGTCAGGACGCATCCGCAGGGCGTTGCGCAAACAGTCGCGCTGGGAAACAGCGCCCTTGCCTTCAACGTTGGCCGGACGGCTTTCCATACGACCCACATGGGTCTGTTGCAGCTGCAGTTCGGCCGTGTCCTCGATGGTTAGAATACGTTCGTTGTCAGCAATAAAGCTGGAAAGCGCGTTCAATGTTGTTGTTTTACCAGAACCGGTACCGCCAGACACGATGACATTCAGGCGGCAGGCGACGGCGGCTTGCAGGTAGGCGGCCATCTCTTCCGAGAACGCGCCGAAATTGACCAGCTCGTCGATGCCCAGCTTGTCTTTTTTGAATTTACGGATAGAGACCAGCGAGCCATCAACCGCAATCGGACCAACCATGGCGTTGAAACGCGACCCGTCTTGCAGGCGCGCGTCAACATATGGGTTGCTTTCGTCGACGCGACGGCCAACGGCGGAAACGATTTTGTCGATGATCCGCAGCAAATGCTTCTCGTCACGGAAGGTAACGTTTGAAAGCTCTAGCTTACCGGCACGTTCGATAAAGATCCGCTTGGGACCGTTCACCAGAATATCGTTGATGGTTTCGTCTTTCAGAAGCGGTTCTAACGGGCCGAGGCCCCGGACTTCGTCAAACAATTCATCGTTCAGGATTCGGCGGTCGTCTTTGTTCAGGACGACGCCTTGTTCGGCCAGAACTTCGGACGCGATCTGGGCGATTTCAGTCCGCAGATCGCGTTCTGAAGCGTTTTCGATTGCCGACAGGTTCAGCTGTTCCAGCAACTGCTTGTGCAGTTCCAGTTTCAGATCGCTGATCTTTTTCATCCGCCGCTTTTCGCGGTCTTGCGGTGCCGCCTGGGCGGGAGCGCTTTGCTGTGCCGAAGGCTGCTTGCGCTGAACCTGAGCGGCAGCGTTGGTGGCAGCAACCGCGGGCATGGCGGGGGCTGATGCCGCAGCGCGGGGCGCGGTCACCGGGGTTGCATTTTGTTCTTTACGGTAGCGAGAAAACATAGTGCGACCTCCGACTATTTAGATTTAAGCGCGGCTTTACGCTGGTCCAGGAATTGATTTGCAATGCGCGCGATTTCCTTGCGCATTGGGTTCTTGCTAGCTGCTTCGGATAGGGGCAGACCCTGATCGCTGGCTTCGCTGACGGCCATCGCGCCATCAGGCAGCATATCGTCCAATGTGATGTCCAAGCTTTCGGCCATCCGCTTCATTCGGCCACGCGCCGTTAGGTCCGTGAACCGAGGCGCGCGGTTCATAACGAAGCGCAGCTTTTCGATCGGCAGATCTTCGGCTGTCAATGTCTTGATAAACCGCAAAGTGTTCTGGGCGGACCGCATGTCCAGCTCCATCACCGGCAGATAGCTGTCCGCTTCAACCAAAATGGTTTCCGTCCATGCAATCAGTGTCCGAGGCATGTCGATAACAATGAAATCGAACTGGTTCCGGGCCAGGTTCAACAGTTTTTCAACATCCTGCTGCGTGATCAGATCCAGAGGCAGTATATCGGCCGGGGCTGTCAGGACCTGCAATTTGCCTTTGAAATCAAGCAAGGCCTGTTTCAGACTGTCTTCATCGGCGCTTTCCAGATCGGACAACAATTCATAGATTGCGTCCCGGCGCGGCAGATCTAGATAGGTCGACACTTCGCCAAACTGAAGGTCCAAGTCCAGCAAGGCGACGCGAGGTGGCTCTTTGCGTGCGTTGGCCAGTTCCCAAGCCAAGTTGACCGCGAAGGTCGTAGCACCGACGCCGCCTGCCATGGGATGAACTGCAATGATTGTTGCGCCATTGGTGGTGTCACCGGCCCGTTCCGGGCGCGGGTTCGAAGCCGCTAAAACGGGTTCTGGTTTGCGCAGGCGCGCGATGCTGTCTTCCAGACCGCGCTCTGGCACAGGGTAGGGCAAAAATTCGTGGGCACCGGCTTTCATCAGGCGGTGCAGGACGACCGGGTCCAGATCGGCTGCGACAAGGATAACGCCCAAGTTCCGGGCATGGGCCTCGGAAACGACGGTTTCGACTTCTTCGATGTCAGCGGTGTCTTCGGGACCAACAGCGATTACCAGGAATTCCAGTGCCTGCGCCTCGGGCTGATCCATGAAAACAAGCATGTCTTCAAACGACAAGTCACCCCAGGCTTCGCCCAAGGATGCTTCCATGTCGTCTATCAAGAACTCAAAGTTCTGGACGTCCCGCGAAACCGTGCACGCACGGATCGGTGCTGGGTCTGCTTGTTTGATCAACGCACTCATACTGATGTGCCCTTTGCCTCATATGCCTCTGCTAGGTTACCGCTTCTTTGGGGCAGTGAACCTTTCAACGGGATGGCGAATTTCGCGCCATTCCCCCCGAACAGGAAACAATCTGGGCTTCAAACTGGGCAGCAATGCGGCAGAAAAAATGAATCTATGCGACAGGGGCAAAAGAATAAGGGCAATCGCGCCTATTTGGGCGCGATTATAGATCTATCCGCCGTCAGCGGACGCGCCGCCGCTTTGGATATAGTCGCGGGCGATTAACGCGGCGTAGTCACCGTTCAATAACATCGGGTGGTCGGCAACAAAGCCAGACACTTCTGTCACTGTGCGACGGTTACGTTGTTCGGGGTTTTGCGTTGGGATCAACGGTTGCGTTTCACCATAGCTGACCACGGCTTCCAACCGGGACCGGCTAACCCCGCGACGCGCCAGATATGCAACAACAGCGTCGGCACGACGTTTGCCCAGACGCTGGTTGTAACTGTTTGTACCCACGGC
>SPJP01000064.1 GCA_006844665.1 Paracoccaceae bacterium | reverse complement strand
CGGGTCTCTACCGGCTCTGGCAAGCGTCGCGTGACAACAACACTCAGACGTTCTGATCGCATTTGGCTCTCCCGGCTCTTCCCAACGCTGCCTGATACTGGCAACATTATCCAAGCAGAGGCAAGCAAGTCCCCGACCAGAGCATGAGAAACGTGCCAGGGGAAAGAACGCGAGCAGTAAAAATGAAACAGATACTAGGCGCCCTTATTGTGGCCATCGCCCTAACCGGCACGTCAGCCGTGGCCGACCCAAGTGAAGAACGCGGCCGGGTTACCAACCTGCCGATTCCTCGGTTCGTGTCGATGAAGGCTGAAAGGGGCTATGTACGGCGGGGTCCTTCGCAGACCAACCGCATTGATTGGGTCTTTCAACGCAGCGATATGCCGTTGCAGGTGGTGGGCGAGTATGGCCACTGGCGGCAGGTCCGCGACCGGGACGGCGCAAGCGGCTGGATGCATTTCATGCTGCTATCCGGCACCCGCACCGTGATAGTTCAAGAAGACCTTGCCCCATTGCACACCCGCCCCGACGACCGCAGTGACATCCGCGCCCGGATCGAGGCGGGTGTCGTCGCCTCATTGCGCGAATGTGAAATCAACTGGTGCAATATCCGAATGGGCCGCACCCGGGGCTGGGTTCAAAAAACTCAGCTTTGGGGCGTGGAGGCGGACGAAATCCTGAACTGATACCTTAACAGTTTCAAAAGTTTACGCCCGCACCGCCCGCTATGCAGCCTTCAGCAAGCCCCGACCTTTCAACAACGCTTCGACCCCGGGCATACGGCCCCGGAAGGCGGTGTACAGCGCCTCGGCCTCTTCTGATCCACCTGCCGATAGGATGTTTTCTTCCAGCCGGGCAGCGGTGTCAGGGTCAAAGGGATCGCCGGCTTCTTCAAACGCGTTGAACGCATCGGCATCCATCACTTCGGACCACATGTAGCTGTAATAGCCGGACGAATAGCCGTCGCCTGAAAAAATATGGGCGAAATGCGGGGTCGCGTGGCGCATAGTGATCGCCGCAGGCATCTCGATGTCAGCCAGAACCTCGGCCTGGGCCGCCATCGGGTCAGCAGGCGGCGTGCCTTCATGAAACGCCAGATCCACAAGGGCCGAGGCTGTGTATTCAACCGTCGCAAAGCCCATGTCATAGGTCTGGGCAGCCAGCAATCGGTCCAACATATCCCGCGGCATCGGCGCGCCGGTTTCCGCGTGGGTGGCGAATTTTTCCAGCACCTCGGGCACTTCCAGCCAATGTTCATACAGCTGGCTTGGCAGTTCGACAAAATCCCGCGCAACAGAGGTGCCAGAAATAAAACCGTGGGTCACATTCGACAGCATCTGGTGCAGCGCATGGCCAAATTCGTGAAACAGCGTCCGGGCATCGTCATAGCTAAGCAGCGCCGGGTCGCCCTTGGCGAAGTTGCAGATATTCACCACTATAGGGCGCACATCGCCGCCCAGTTTCTTCTGGCTGCGCATGGCTGAACACCACGCGCCAGATCGTTTTGACGGGCGCGCAAAGTAGTCACCGATAAACACCGCCATATGCTGGCCGTCGCGGGTGACTTCCCAAGCGCGCGCGTCTTCGTGATAGAGCGGCGCATCCAGTGCCCGAAACTTCAGCCCGAACAAGCGGTTGGCACAGTCAAATGCGGCCTCGATCATCCGGTCCAGCTGTAGATAGGGCTTCAGCTCGGCCTCGTCCAAATCATGTTCGGCCTTGCGGCGCTTTTCGGAATAGTAGCGCCAGTCATGGGGGGCCAAGGTGCCGTTCACACCGTCCTTGGCCATCATATCCTGCAAAATCGCAGCATCCGCATCGGCTTGGGCCTTGGCCGGCGTCCAAACCTGCATCAACAGATCGCGCACGGCCTGGGGCGTTTTGGCCATTTCCGGTTCCAGCTTGTAGGCCGCGAAAGAGGTGTATCCCAGCAGGTTGGCCCGCTCGTGGCGCAGGGCCAGAATTTCGCCCGCGATAGCGCGGTTGTCGGTGTCATTGCCATTGGCGCCCCGCGCCGTCCAGGCGGCATAGGCCTTAGCCCGCAGATCCCGGCGGGGCGAAAATTGTAGGAACGGCACGATCAAGGACCGCGAAAGGGTAACGATGGGGCCCGGGCGGTCGCGTTCGGCCCCAGCCGCCCGGGCAGCGTCGACAACAAAAGCAGGCAGGCCTTCCAGATCATCTTCGGACAGGTCCATGAACCAATCGCGTTCATCGGCCAGCAGGTTCTGGGTGAACTGGGTGCCCAACACCGCCAGCTTGGATTTCACATCCGTCAACCTGTCGCGATCCGTCCCTGCAACTGCCGCACCCGACCTGACAAACATCCGGTGATATAGCTTCAGAACTCGTGCCTCTTCGCGTTCCAGCACCAGGGTTTCGCGCGCCTGCCAGATCGCGTCGACCCTTGCAAACAGGGCCTCATTCATTGTGATTTCCGAAGAATAGGCCGACATTTTCGGGGCCAAATCCCGCATCAAAGCTTCGCGCGCGGGGGTGCTGTCGGCGCTGGCCAAATTGTAGAACACGCCCGCGACCTTATCCAACAAACCGTCTGCTTGTTCCATCGCAGCGATAGTGTTGGCATAGGTCGGCGCATCGGGATTTTCTGCAATCGCTTTGATCAAGGCGCGGGACTGGTCCAGGGCCGCGTCAAAGGCGGGGGCGAAATCTTCGTCCTTAATTTGGGCGAAAGGGGGCAAGGCGAATTCGGTGGTCCATTCGGACAGAAGGGCGTTGGTCATGGGGTCTCCTTTGACGAGACAGGTAAGGGGTGCGGGGCGGGACTGCCAGAGGTGTGACCTCACAATTCCAATTTGACTAAACGCTCGGGGATGCGCCGCTTTTGGCCATCGGTTTTGTGATCAAGGAACCACTTAGTGTTCAGCGCATCAATCGTGCCATCTTCCTTCATCGAGGCAATGGCCGCGTTCAGCGCAGGCAGCAGATCGGATCCTTTCGGCAAGATAAAGCCGAAATCTTCGACCCTTAGCCGTTCGCCAACCAGCTTCAAACTGCCGTCACTGGACGCCACATAGCCGTCGCCCGCGGTTCCGTCTGTCAAAACCATGTCCACGTCACCAGTTCGCAAGGCCTGGACGCCCGCGCCAAAGCTTTCGTACAGTCTGATGCGGGGGTTTGCTTCATTCCCGTCCAGCACATCATAAACCCCGACATAGAACGGGGTTGTGCCGGGCTGGGCGGCCATCAGCAGATTTTCATCCGCTGCAAAGCTGGCCGCATCGTCGAACCGATCCTCGTCGCCGCGCACCATCATCACCAATTCATGTCGCATATACACGTCCGAGAAATCGACTTTTTCCTTGCGGTCTTCGCGAATGGTGATGCCGGTCATGCCCACATCATACTGGCCTTCGGACACGGCTGCGATCATCCCGTCCCAGCTGATGTTTTCAAACACAATCTTGGCGTTCAGCCGCATGCCGATCTCGGCCATTGCGTCATATTCCCAGCCAATCGCTTCACCAGACGCCGGATCTACAAATTGTAACGGGGGGTAGGCGTTCTCGGTCGCGACCACGATCTCGCGGCTTTGTAAATCGGGCAAATGTTCGTCTGCAAAGGCAAATGTAGCGCTCAGCGCGAAAAGGGCGGCGGTAAATCTTGCTAAGAGTTTCATGCGAAGGCTCCGTATGAGATTTGCCTATAAAATGGCCAAAGCTTTGTGGGACGGCAAGGGCTAGACATCTTTGCACACAGAACAGGTTGCATCCCGCTTGACCTTCATCACCCGGGTTTCCACTGATAACGCATCATAAAGCATCAAGCGTCCCAACAGGGATGTGCCCGCTCCGGTTATTTGTTTGACGGCTTCTAACGCCATCATGGTGCCGATCACACCCGGCAAGGGCGCGGCCACCCCCCCTTCGGCGCAAGACGGGGCTAACCCATCTGCAGGCTCGGACGGGAACAGGCAGGCGTAACATGGCCCGCCCTTGGACGGGTCAAACAAGCTAAGCTGGCCTTCCCACTGGGTGATCGCCCCGCTGATCAACGGCGTGCCAGTGGCCACGCAAGCCCGGTTGACCAAGGCACGCGTCGCGAAATTGTCGGTGCCATCCAGCACCAGGTCATAATCGGCGATCAGATCGGCGGCTGTGTCTTCATCCAGCTTGCGGTTATAGGGTCTGACCTGCACATGGGGGTTCAGCGCGCGCATGGCAATTTCCGCAGAAAACACCTTGGGCATGTCAGATCGTTCGTCGGTATGGATCACCTGGCGCGCCAGATTGGACAAGGCCACCGTGTCGTCATCAATCACGCCAATTGTGCCGACCCCGGCGCCCGCCAAATACAGCAATGCGGGCGAGCCCAGCCCCCCTGCCCCAACCACCAAAACCTTGGCGTCTTTTAGCCGCTTCTGTCCAACACCACCGATTTCGCGCAGCACGATATGGCGCGCGTAGCGTTCAATCTCAGCATCCGAAAACGGACCGTCCTGGTTAGTTTCGGCCACAGGCGCTGGGGCCGCCCTTGCGCGCAGCCATCCTAGGCCCGCGCGATAGGCAAGTACGGCTAAGACCGCAACGCCCAAGCCCAGCCAAGACCGCAAATCGCCGCCGATCACGTCGTGCAAAAGGGCCTGCGGCGGCAGCACGACTTTCGCGCCCAGTATCGCCCCATAGACCGCAGCAACGCCAAGCCAGGCGCCCCATCTGGGTGCGCCCAAGGCCCGCGCCCCAAACCAAACCGTCGCCGCTGCGCCAATCCCAACAATCATCAGCGCCGCCCGGTAGAGCCAAAGCCCCCTTCGCCACGCTCAGTGTCATCCAGCGCCTCGACTGCAGTAAATTCTGCCTGCAATACCGGCGCGATGATCGCTTGAGCAATGCGGTCGCCGTGGGCAATCTCGAACGGTTGGTCGCCATAGTTGATCAATAAAACCCCAAGCGGACCGCGATAATCGCTGTCGATGGTTCCTGGCGAATTAGGCAACGAGATCCCGAATTTCAGCGCCAGACCAGACCGGGGCCGGATCTGCATCTCGAACCCCAGCGGGATGGCCAGGCGCAGCCCTGTGGGCACGATATTGCGCGCCATTGGGGCCAGAACCATGCCTTGGGCGCGATCTTGGCTTGGGAAATTGGCCCGCAAATCCGCCCCTGCAGCCCCGGCAGTTTCATAGCGCGGCAGCCCGACCTCACGGTCGGCCCAGGATTCCCACGTCATTTCGACAATCGGCGTTCTCATTGATCCGCTAGGCCCCCTAGTCTGCCGGAACCGGTGGCAGGTTGTCGGCAATCGCCTGGGCCAAACGGGTGGCCACGTCTTGCTTTGGCATTCTCGGCCAGCCCTCGGCCCCGTCTTTCGTGATCAGCGTCACCGCGTTTTCCGCCCCCCCCATGATCCCCGTTTCCGGTCGCACATCATTGGCCAAAATCCAATCACACCCCTTGCGCGCCAGTTTGGCCGATGCGTGGGCCAAAACGTCATCGGTTTCCGCCGCAAACCCAACTACCAGCGCAGGCCGACCCGATTTCATCTGGGAGACGGTCGCCAAGATGTCAGGGTTTTCGGCAAAACTAAGGGTAGGGAACGCGCCGCTGCCGTCTTTTTTGATCTTGCTGTCACTGGAATTTGCTACCCGCCAATCGGCCACGGCCGCGGCAAACACCGCCGCATCTGCTGGCAAAGCTTTCTGGACCGCCTCTAGCATCTGGACCGCTGTTTCGACCGGAATCACATTGACACCTTTGGGCATCGGGGCGGTTGCCGGCCCCGTCACAAAACTCACCTCTGCACCCAGCTGGGCCAGCGCTTCGGCAATCGCGGTACCTTGCGCCCCGGATGATCGGTTAGCGATGTAGCGCACTGGGTCAATCGGCTCATTGGTCGGGCCCGAGGTCACGATCACATGGCGCCCTGCTAAGGGGCCATGCGCAAAAGCTTCCTGAACCGCCGCCACAATCGCCACAGGTTCGGCCAATCGCCCCGGCCCGAACTCTCCGCACGCCATTTCGCCTTCATCCGGACCAACAACGCGGATGCCGTCTTGCTGCAATGTCGCCAAATTGCGCTGCGTGGCGGGGTGCGTCCACATCCTGACATTCATTGACGGCGCGATCAGAACCGGCGTGTCCGTGGCCAGCAGAAGGGTCGAGGCCAGATCATTGGCCAGCCCGTGGGCCATCTTGGCCATCAGATCTGCTGTTGCCGGGGCCACTACGATCAGATCGGCGGACCGGCTCAACTCGATATGGCCCATCTCGGCCTCGTCCGTCAGATCGAACAGATCGCGGTAAACCTTGGCAGCGGCCAACGCGCTGACACTTAGGGGGGTGACGAATTCTTCGGCCGCACGGGTCAGAACCGGAGTCACTTCGGCACCGGCACGGCGCAATTCTCGGATCAGATCCAGCGCTTTATAAGCTGCGATCCCACCCCCGATGATCAGAAGAATGCGTTTATTCGCCAGCATATGCGTGCCTTCCAACGGTTTTCTCTGCGTCAGACTAGGCCCCGCACGCCCGGCCCGCAACCGAGATATCATAGGCAGAACATCACCAAAGCTTTACACAAAGAAGCTTGCGACTTCATCGGATTGCGCCGTCAACGTGTTACGCATCTTGACGAAAGAGGCGCTTTCCAACTGGCGGATACGTTCTTTGGACAGGCCCAGTTCTTGGCCAAGGCTTTCCAGCGTCCTTGGATTTTCGCGCAATTTGCGTTCATGCACGATGTAGCGTTCCCGCTCGCTTAGCGTGGCCATGGCGTGGCTTAGCCATTTCTTCAAGGTTTGCATATCATGGTCTTCCTGGACCAATTCTGCGGCCTGCGGGCCGTTGTCTTCCAGCGCGTCAATCCATTCGCGGCCTTCATCCTCGGACGATTGGGTTGCGTTCAGCGAATAGTCGGACCCAGACAGGCGCCCTTCCATCATCTGCACATCATGCAGTGGAACACCAACCTCGGTCGCGATCAGCTGGTGCAATTGGTGGCGGTCCAGATCTTGACCCGCCGCCATTGCTTCCAGCTCTAGCTGAGCTTGAACCCGGCGCATATTAAAGAACAAAGACTTTTGCGAACTGGTGGACCCTGTCCGCACCATGGACCAATTGCGCATCACATAGTCCTGGATGGATGCTTTGACCCACCACGCCGCATATGTCGAAAACCGTACGCCGCGATCAGGGTCGAACTTGTCGGCCGCTTTCATCAACCCGACCGAGGCTTCTTGGATCAGATCATTCATCGGCGCGCCGTAGCGTTTGAACTTGGACGCCATCGAAATCGCCAGCCGCATGTAAGCGTTGATCAGCCGGTGCAGAGATTTCTCATCCCGATGATCGCGCCACGCATAGGCCAGTTTCAATTCGGTTTCCGCGTCCAGCAGCTCGGCTTGCATTGCCTTGCGCGAAAAGCTTCGATCAGGTGTTCCGTCAAGCGCCATGTGTTCACCCCCGGTTGCCGGGCCTTGCGACCCGATTTCTGTTCGTTAAAGGTGTTACGCAGCAGCGCTTCGATAGGATCACTAAAAGTGACGAAAAAATTGCACGATAAGCTGACATTGGTGATCGGCGGCGCGGCCTCGGGCAAATCGGCCTTTGCCGAACGGCTTGTCACAGACATGGCGCGCCCTCGGATCTACGTGGCCACGGCCCAAGCCTATGATGACGAGATGAGCGCGAAGATCGCAGATCATCAGGTCGCGCGCGGCCCCGATTGGCACACGGTCGAGGCACCGCAGGACTTGGCCCTGGCCCTGTCTGAGGTTCCGCCAGACAGCTGCGTTTTGATCGATTGCCTGACCATGTGGCTGTCCAATCGCCTGCTGGCGGGCGCAGATCTGGCCGCGGATCAAGCCGAGTTAATAGCTGCCCTTACAGCCTGCCGTGCCCCTGTGGTGGCCGTGACCAATGAAACGGGTCTGGGGATCGTGCCGGACAATGCCTTGGCCCGGCAGTTTCGCAACGCCCAAGGGGCCTTGAACCAAGCGGTGGCTGCCAAGGCAGATCACGTTGTGCTGATCACCGCAGGACTGCCGCTGGTGCTGAAATGAGCCGCGATTGGTACTGGATTCGCCACGGACCCACCCATGCCAAGTCTATGGTCGGCTGGACCGACCTACCCGCCGATTTAAGCGATACCCAAGCCCTTGCGCGTCTATCAGCGGCTTTGCCCCAAGCGCCGGTGGTGTCGTCCGATCTGGACCGGGCCGTAAAAACCGCCGATGCTGTGCAGGGCACGCGGCCCAGACAGCCCCATGATCCGAATTTGCGCGAAATGCATTTCGGCGCGTGGGAAGACCTAACCCATGACGAGGCCGAGGCCCGCGACCCAAAGCTGGTCTTTCAATTCTGGGATCAGCCCGGCGATACAGCGCCCCCAGGCGGCGAAAGCTGGAACGCTTTGGCCGCCCGCGTGAATGACGCAGTTGACCGCCTCGATGCCAGCCTGCCCCCTGGCCCCGTCATTGCCGTGGCCCATTTCGGTGTGATCCTGACGCAAGTGCAAAAGGTCTTGGGCATTTCCTCCTATGCCGCCTTTAGCCACCGGATCGAAAACCTATCCCTGACTCATCTACATATGGGGCCGTCCCCGGAGGCCGTTCGGATTAATCACCTTTTGTGATGGGCAACGGGCCAAATAACAATTTCTGCGCGGTGAAAACCTGATCTACACTCTGCCGGAGTATCGTTTTGAAAGGTGTCCCATGTCTTACCAACTGATCCTTGGGGATCGTGCCTATTCATCCTGGTCCCTGCGAGGCTGGCTACTGTTTGAACGCTTCGGGATCCCAACGGATACCCGATTTGTGGAATTCGCAGGCACTCAAGTCGCAGTCCAGATCGATCATTTCCCAGCCAAGACGGTTCCCTGCCTATTGACCCCAGACGGCGCTGTGATCGACGACAGCCTCGCGATCGCGGAGGAGCTCGCCTCTCGCCACCGCGACGCCGGAATCTGGCCAAGCGACCCCAAAGCCCGTGCCATAGCAAGGACATTGGCCGCCGAAATGCATTGCGGCTTTGCGGCCCTACGCACCGATTGCCCGATGCATCTGCGCGTGGCCTATAGCGATTTTCCGGTCCGGGAGGAGGTCGCTGCAGACCTGCGCCGTCTGGAAGACATCTGGGACCACGCCCGCCGCAGCTTGAACGTCGAAGGGCCGTGGCTTTGCGGCAGCTACAGTGCAGCCGACGCCATGTTCGCCCCAGTGGCCGCCCGGATCGCGGGCTACGGCCTGCCGGTGTCCGACACAGCCCAAGCCTATGTGCAGTCCCATCTGAATGATGCCGCCTTCCGCCGCTGGCGCGCTATGGCCATGGTCCAGGGCCCTGTCCTGCCCCAATATGTGCGCGATTACACTGAAACCCCGTGGCCCATGCCGACCCCGGTGCCCGCAAAACCTGTCGAACAAGGCCCCAGCGTCAATAATACCTGCCCTTATTCGGGTGATCCTGTGACCCATTTCATGGAAATGAACGGCCAGATCTGGGGGTTCTGCAACGCGTTTTGCCGCGACAAGACCGTGCAAGATCCGGCCGCATGGTCCAAATTCGCGGCCATCAGCGGGATCGCTACTGCGCCAACAATCTAAGGCCTTGGGTGACATCCATCCGCACCGCCAGACGCAAAGACGGCTCGTCGCCCGCTTTTAGGGCGGCGATGATCATCTTGTGGTGCTGCGGCGGTTCAGTCTTGCGCAGGCGGCCGTAAAGTTTGCTCATGGTTGGACCCAACTGCAGCCACACAGTTTCGGCCATCGCCAGCATCGCCGGGGCTTGGGCGCGCAAGTAAAGCGTCCGATGAAATTCAAGGTTGGTGCGAATATAGCCCACGGCGTCCTCAGCCGCGATGGCCACGGCCGTATTACTCTGGATCATCTGCAACCGTTCGATCAGCGCGATATGGGCGCGGGGCATGGCGCGGGCAGCCAGTTCAGGTTCCAGCAGCGCCCGCAGGGCGGCCAGTTCCTCGATCCGGTCGGCGTTGATTGAAGGCGTCGAGACACGACCCGAGGCCGAAAACAACAACGCTCCTTCGGCGGCCAACCGGCGCACAGCTTCGCGCGCAGGCGTCATAGACACCCCAAAGCTTTCGCCCACCCCCCGCAAGGTTAGGGACTGACCGGGGCCAATCTCTCCATGCATGATTTGGCTGCGCAAAGCGCGGTACACGCGATCATGGGCCGCAACGGTCTGCGGCGCGGTGGACGATATCGGCGTGTCAGGGCGATTTTGTAATAACATATCCGCGATTGTGATCACAAACCGACCAATGGTCAATCAGCCTTGAACCGCCATTTGTGCAATCCAGTGCCATGGACCTTTAACCATTGCCGTTGAGCCTGAAAATCAGGAAACAGCCGGGCATTTACCGCCCAGAACGCTGACGAGTGGTTCATTTCCACCAGATGTGCTGCCTCGTGAGCCGCGACATATTGCAAAACAGCCGGGGGCGCCAATCCCAAGCGCCACGAAAACATCAATCCCCCCGCCGAGGTACAGGACCCCCAGCGCGACCGCGTGTCCCGCAAGGTAAGCTTTGTCACCTTGCGACCTAGATCTTCAGCAAAGCGCTGGCTGGCCACCGACAAGCGATCCCGCGCCAGGTTTTTGACAAAGGCCTCGACCACGGAACCAGGGGCTTTGGAGCGTTCTGGGATCAACAATTGGTCCTGGTCCAATACAGGGCGCTTAACACCTGCGGCCACGACAGTTGTCAACGCGCCTTCGATTGGCAAGACGGTTCCGAATCCCACCTCTTGCGCAGAGGGCGTCCGCGCCAGATGGCCTCGCAGCCAATCGGCACGCTCCTCGGCAAAGGCCAAGGCCTCGCGCGCCTTCACCGAATGGGGCACCGTCAGGGTCACACGCCCATCCAAACGCGACACACGCAGCGACATCCGCCGCGCTTGGCGAGAGAATCGCAAAAGCACCGAAACTGGTGGATCCCCCGCCAAAACCGCCATTTGGTCCTTTTGGACTGTCATTCCCGCCTCTCTTTCACCAAAACCCCGCGCAGAGGCTTTACATGTGCCGCGCCGTGTGGCAACCGACCCCATCCCGATATCCGTATCCAATTGAAGGGTGCCACATGGCAAACGAAGACTGGGGCGTGAAACGGCTGTGCCCCACAACCGGCAAACGCTTTTACGACATGAACCGCACACCGATCGTCAGCCCCTATACAGGCGAAACGGTCGAGCTTGAGACGAACCGCAAAAGCAGCGTTGTCTCTACGCGTGTAAAAGAAAAACCGGAAGCCGTGGTCGAGAGCGACGAAGAAGATGTTGTGCTCGATGATGATGACGACGAATCCGTAGACCTGCAGATCGACGACAGCCTGCTGGAAGATGACGACGAGGACGACGATACAGTTGCCCTTGACGACATCGCCGACGTTGCAGTGAATGACGACGATAGCTAATTGAATCTGGTCCAAGCGTGAATTTCCTCTTGCGCTTGGATCGCGCCGCTTTTATGTCCGCACCACGCCGGGCGAAAGCGCGGCAAACGGGGCCTTAGCTCAGCTGGGAGAGCGCCTGCATGGCATGCAGGAGGTCAGCGGTTCGATCCCGCTAGGCTCCACCAAACACCCTCTTTTACAGATCCCCAGCGCGGCCCTTTCGGCCAGCGCAAACCTCCCTTCCGCATCAACTATAGCAGATCTAAGGCCACGAATCCGCTGCCGACAAGTCGCGCTGCGAACGACGGTTCCGACGCCAAAGTTTCGGGTGCAGCTTTGATTTCACAACTCCTGAAAACAGGCGCAAAATCTCTACTTCAGAGCCAAATAGGTTCAAATACCTGCCTTCAGCTTCCTCGATAGTCTAGACGGGTACACCGGTTGTCACCTCGTTGAACGGTTCTGTAATAGCGATTTTGGCCATTGACCTGCTCGCAGCGGCCGCGCCCACAATAACTCCGCTCGTTACGCTGCACCTCCTGTCAAATCTTCAGCAAGCATAAGAGCGTTGCCGTCAGGGTCATAAAACGTAGCAGTTTTGACCATGCCATCGACAACGCCAGTGTCGCCATCGAACTTGACCTTGGCCTGTTCCATCTTTTGTCGGGCGCTATCTAGATCACTGACCCCAAAAACTGGAACACAGTTACCAGGTGCGGGTTTAGTATGTTCGCCTAGGCCGATGGTAACACCGGGAGTGTTTGTCCTCATCTCGGACCACCCTGCCTCATCTATATGAAAAACCAGTTCAAATCCCAACACGCTTTCGAACCACGCCGCGCTGGCGTGTCGATCTGTGACTGACATGGCGATGGTTATCGTCTGATCTACTGAAATGAGAGACATAGGCTTTCCTTCTGATTCAATTTATATTAACTATACATTATGGACATTAATCTGCTTGTCAACATCACTTCAAGAGCGTGGGCTTTGCCAATTCTCGCGCAGCTGGACTCCGGCGTTCCTGGTCGGCAAGCGCCCCTTTTGGCGGCAACTGGTGCTGGCAGAACCGCCTTCGCGCAAAGCATGGATCACCTGATCACAATCGGATTGATAGAGCGCAATCCCGGCCATGGTCACCCACTTCGTCCGGAGTTCCGACTAACCCAAATGGGGGCATCTGCCGCCAAGCTAGCCAGCCAAATCAACCGGGTTTCGACAGAAGAAGATCTAGTGTTGCTTCGTCGTTCTTGGACGCTTCCCGTTTTGGCGACACTGCATACCCCGCGCCACTTTGCGGATATCAAACGTGACCTTTCCCCGATAACGGACCGTGCCTTGTCGCAGTCGCTGAAAACCATGGCAACAAAAAGCTGGGTGTGCCGCCAAGTTGACGAGCTCACGCGCCCACCTCGTTCGCGGTACCAAGCAGTGAGTACTGGTTGCAAATTAAGTACAATCACAGCATCGGCCATTGCCTCCTTCGGGTGAAGGCGATCATTTGGCGCAAAACGATTATGGGAAGCTTTGTCACTACATAGGACATTCAGTTCAAACAGAACCCAGGTCAGCCTTCGGAAACTTTAGCTTTGGAACTCGGCCGACGGCACGTTTTTGCGCCGGGGGCTCAGGCAGTTCGGCCCTCTCAATTGCCAGGCAAAACGCGCTTGCGGGATTCCGTTCTGTCAAGCTTGGGCAAAACCAATTTCATATTCATCGAAACTTCATGGCTCCGTTACCAACCGGTCATGCCCCGTGGGTTACGCAGCGGCGTTACTCAACATTTTAAGGAATTGACTTATGTCATTCAAACTTGTCGGCATGACGTCCGTGCTTGCGATTACAGCAACCGCTGCGGCCGCGGATATGAATTTCAACCGGATCAGCAGCTTTGCGACTGCCGCGAACAACGCGGACCCGGCCGTAGAATCTTCTGCCGAAATCATCAGCGTTTCTGGCGATGGCATGACGCTGGCCTATTCCGATAGCCCGCTGGGCGTTGTCGGCTTTATCGACATCTCCGATCCAAGCGCCCCTGCCCCTAAGGGCAATATCGAGCTTGGCGGCGAGCCCACAGCTGTTTCCGTTGTTGGCACCACCGCATTCGTCGGCGTGAACACATCCGAAAGCTACACCGCCCCATCTGGCGCGTTGAAAGCCTATGACATCAACTCCAAGGAATTGCTGGCAGAGTGTGATCTGGGCGGCCAGCCCGACAGCACCGCAACTGCAAAAGACGGCAGCTTCATCACCATCGCGATCGAAAACGAGCGTGACGAAGACCTGGGCGATGGCCGCACTGGCCAAATGCCCGGCGGTTATGTCGTAGCACTCGACATCAAAGACGGCGCGCCTGTTTGTGACAGCATGGTCACCATCGATGTCACCGGCCTGGCCGAAGTGTCCCCCGAAGATCCCGAGCCTGAGTTCGTTGACGTAAACGCCCTGGGCGAAATCGTTGTGACCATGCAGGAAAACAACCACATCGTGATTGCCTCGAAAACTGGCGAGATCCTGAACCACTTCTCGGCTGGCGCTGTAGATCTGGACATGATCGACGCAACAGACGAGCGCGGCGCGCTGATTTTCGCCGAAAGCCAGCAAGGCCGCCTGCGCGAGCCCGACGGCGTTCAGTGGATCGACAATGACCATTTCGCAATCGCCAACGAAGGCGACATGGATGGCGGTTCGCGCGGTTGGACCATCTTCAACAAAGACGGCACCGAAGTATATGAAGCTGGCACCAGCTTTGAATACGCCATCATCGAAATGGGCCACTACCCTGACAAACGCTCTGACTCCAAGGGCGCCGAGCCTGAGGGCATGGAGTTCGCAACTTTCGGCGACACCCCATTCGCGTTCATCCTGGCCGAACGTGCCTCGGCTGTTGGCGTCTATGACGTGACATACCCAACCGCCCCTGTGCTGCACCAGATGCTGCCATCGGGCATGGGTCCAGAAGGCGCAATCGCCATCCCATCGCGCAACCTGTTCGTCACCGCGAACGAGGTTGACCTGATCGAAGACAACGGCCCACGCAGCCACGTCATGATCTACGAATACCAGGATGCCCCTGCCGCCTATCCTCAGCTGACCTCTGCTGGTGCAGACGAGCTGATCGGTTGGGGTGCGATCTCGGGCATGGTTGCGGGCGAAGACGGCATTGTCTACGCGGTCAATGACAGCTTCTACGGCTACCAGCCCACGATCTTCACCATCGACACCAAGACCTCCCCTGCGACAATCACAGACGCACTGACTGTGACACGTGGTGGCCGCCCAGCCCAGAAACTGGACCTGGAAGGCATCACGCTGGACGGTGACGGTGGCTTCTGGCTGGCATCCGAAGGCCGCACTGGTCGTTTGGTTCCTCACGCGATCTACCACGTGAACGCCAAGGGTCAGATCAAGCAGGAAATCAGCCTTCCAGCAGAACTGCTGGCCGTTGAAAAGCGTTATGGGTTCGAAGGCATCACTCTGATCGGTGACACGCTGTGGATGGCCGTTCAGCGCGAATGGGCAGATGATGCGTCAGACCACGTCAAACTGGTGGCCTACAACCTAGAGACCGAAGAATGGGGCGCTGTCAGCTACCCTAAAGCCTCTGCCGATAAAGGCTGGGTTGGTCTTTCGGAAATCGTAGCCCATGGCGACTATGTCTACGTGATCGAGCGTGACAACCAAATCGGCGAAGCCGCGGCGATCAAAAAGGTCTACCGCATCCCAGCCGACCAGATGGTTCCAGCGGCACTGGGCACAGCGCTGCCTGTCGTCACCAAGGAAGAGGTCCGCGACCTGATCCCTGATCTGGCAGCCAACAACGGCTATGTCACTGACAAGGTCGAAGGTCTGGCAATCTTTGCCGACGGCACCGCATGGGCCAGCACCGACAATGACGGCGTCGATGACAGCTCGGGCGAGACCTTCTTCTGGTCCCTCGGCCAGTTCTAAGTCTAAACCAATCTTAGAAAATGCGATGCGCGGGCCCGTCCCGCGCATCGCTGCATTTTGGATGACTGGTTCTGGGCCCACCAGACAGACTAGCCAGCCTTCGGCCCAATCACGGTATCGGTACGCCAACGAGGGAATTGAAAATAAGCGTATTACGCAGCAGTGCGCGCCGGGTAAAATACCCCATGATAAAGCGCATCCGCGAAAGCATTCAGGGCCAAAAATATGAAGATGAAATTAGGTTTAGCACTGCTTTTCGTGTCCCTGTTGGCTATGTGTTACCCGCGTACCTTTGAGGCCTCGGCAACCCTTCCAGAAAACGTGACCCTAACATTTTCGGTGAAGCCTATGTTTAGCCTTCAAAGCGATTGGACGCGGAAGGTCGTCATCAAACGCGGTGGCGAAAAAATCGAACTGCCGCTTTCTGAGGATACAGGCTGGTGGCGCGGGTCCCATCTTTACCGTCATGCGTCAGGGGCGTACGTAATACATGAAGGCCAAGATGGGTGCTTTGGGTTCACACTTGACCCACTTTCCTTCGATATTCAGACTCGGATCTCTTGCAGAAAGCACGAAGGCTTGCCGCAGAACGGAGACGGGGCTTCGCCCTACTATGCAGACTTGATTTACCTCGGCGCTTTTGTCGAGACACCAAATTCTGCCGACGGGTCCCCAATCAGGTTTCTTTCCCCTGAAGAAAGGGCGGAAGTAGAATTGCCCGATATTCTGTAAGAACCCTCCTATGAAACAGACTAAACCCTAGGTCTTTAGCCGGTACCCGGTTTTGAAGATCCACCAGATGATCCCCAGGCAGATCGCCAAAAACAGCCCGATCATCGCCAGGCTGAACCCCAGCGCCACGTCGGCGGTGCCAAAGAACGACCAGCGAAAGCCCGAAATCAGGTACACTACAGGGTTGAACATCGTCACCGTCTGCCAGAATGGCGGCAGCATGGTAATGGAATAGAACGAGCCCCCCAAAAACACCAAAGGCGTGACGATCAGCAAAGGCA
>SPJP01000061.1 GCA_006844665.1 Paracoccaceae bacterium | reverse complement strand
GATCCGATCCGGTATTGGGTTCGGTAAACACGGCTGTCGGCAGGGTTTCCCCACTGGCAATCTGGGGCAGCCATTTTTCCTTTTGTGCATCGGTCCCGCCGCACAAGATCAACTCGGCTGCAATCTCGGACCGGGTGCCCAATGATCCTACCCCGATATAGCCGCGCGACAATTCCTCGGACACCACGCACATCGAGGCTTTGGACAATCCAAATCCGCCGTATTCTTCCGGGATGGTCAGGCCGAACACGCCCATTTCGGACAGCTCGGTGATGATCTCCATCGGGATCAGTTCGTCCTTCAGATGCCAATCGTGGGCAAAGGGTTCGACCTTTTCGACCGCAAAGCGCCGGAACTGATCGCGGATCATCTCCAGCTCGTCCTCCAGCCCGCTGGCCCCGAACATCACATCCGCCCCGCGCTGCTCCATCAGCTCGACCAGGCGGGTCCGCGCGGCCTGAGTATTGCCGGTTTGGGTCATGGTCATCACGGCGGGGATCATCATCGTGCGCTGATCGTCCTGCGACAGCCCCATGTCTTGGGGCCGCAGCATTTCGCCCTGACTGATCGGGATGCCACCATAGATCTGCCAAAGATATTCGCCGAACGCGATCTGGTGGATCAGCGCTTCCATTTCGCCGAACGCCCCATCGGCAGACAACCGTTCCGCCCAGCCCTGCATCTGGCGCAGCGCCTCGACATAGGTCGCCAACCAAGCGACCCCATGGGCCTGACATTGCTGCGCCTCGATCATCGGGTTTGATACCTTGCCATCGACACTCACCGCATCGCGCAGTCGGTTGGTCGCTGTCTTTAACAACGCATCCACAGCCGGCACCGCAGCACCCGTGATTGACAAAAGATCAGGGATCAACACGGGGTTCGTTCCGTCCGGATTTGGCAGAGCATCTTTGGGCATTTGGCACACCTTTGGGTTGGCTTTTCCAAGTTGAGGAGGAGATAAACCTTTCGCAGGTGCAGCGCAACAAAAATTCGTATGAATAACGTTTTTTGCATCATTATAACTTTCGTGTTTGACGACCTGTCCTGCGAAAAGTCGATTCGTGCATATTTTTGATCAATTGTGCATATCCTTCTGCGCCCTAAAATCACGTTATAGCGTTTGCGCTGGATTTCCACGCCGCGCTGCGCGACACCAAAGGGGCCCCATTAATTAAGTGATCCCCATGGACTTTAGCCTCTTCAGCGCCCTAGGCGCCCCGCTCGTTTTTGCAGCCATTTTCGTCGCAGTTTTTGCCGGGGTGGTCAAAGGCACCTTGGGCTTTGCAATGCCGCTGATCATTCTGTCGGGGTTGGGCGCGTTCCTGGACCCGAAGCTGGCCTTGGCGGGGCTGATCTTGCCAACGGTTGTGTCAAATGCGCTGCAAACCTTTCGCGGCGGGATCGCGCAATTCATTGAAACGGTTCAGTTATTTTGGCGCTACCTGTTGATCATCGGGATCGCGATCTTTCTGACCGCCCAAGTTGCGGCCCAGCTGCCGACGCGGGTGTTCTACGGCGCTCTGGCGGTTCCGGTCATCATTGTTTCACTGATTCAGCTGCTTGGTTTTCGCCTGACCATTCGGCCGGAAAACAGGCTGAAAAGCCAATGGGTTATGGGTGGCATCTCCGGAATTATGGGTGGATTAGCAGGCACTTGGGGGCCAACAACTGTTCTGTATCTGCTGGCGATTGATACCCCAAAGAACCGCCAAATGGTCGTCCAAGGGGTGATCTATGGATTCGGGTCTTTCATTCTGTTCGGGGCGCATTTGAATTCGGGAATTTTGAACGCACAGACGGCGCTATTTTCGGCCATGCTGGTGGTGCCGGGTATCATCGGGATGATGATCGGATTTCGAATTCAAGACCGCCTGAACCAGGCCTTGTTTCGCAAATTGACCCTGATCTTTTTGATGATCGCTGGGGTTAACCTGTTGCGTCGCGCGATCATGGGCTAACAAAAAAGCCCGCCATGAAGGCGGGCTTTTCCGATTGTTTCTATAGGCTTACCCGATTGCGGCGGCTTTTACATCTTCGTCGATGTAAGGCACATATTGCGCGAAGTTGTCAGCAAACATGTCCACCAGCTTTTGGGCTTGGACGTCATAAGCAGCCGGATCAGACCATGTGCTGCGCGGGTCCAGCAAGCCGTTGTCGATCCCGTCCAACGCTACAGGTACGTCAAAGCCAAAGTTCGGATCCTTGCGGAATTCGCCAGCGTTCAACGACCCGTTCAAAGCAGCACTTAGCAAAGCCCGTGTGGCTTTGATCGGCATCCGCGACCCCGTACCATAGGCCCCACCGGTCCAGCCGGTGTTCACCAGCCAGCAGGTCGCACCATGCTTTGCGATCTTGTCGCGCAGCAGGTTGCCGTAAACCTCGGGCCTGCGGGGCATGAAAGGTGCGCCAAAACAGGTCGAGAATGTCGGCTCCGGCTCGGTTACGCCACGCTCGGTTCCCGCAACTTTCGAAGTGAAGCCAGACAGGAAATGGTACATCGCTTGAGCCGGTGTCAGCCGCGCAATTGGGGGCAGAACGCCGAAGGCATCACAGGTTAACATGATGATATTCTTAGGATGTCCACCCAAAGCAGTGTCAGAAGCGTTCGAGATATAGTCCAGCGGATACGCACAGCGCATATTCGCGGTCAGGCTGTCATCGTCAAAATCAAGGTCTAGGGTTTCAGGGTCGTAGACCATGTTTTCGATGACAGTGCCGAATTTCTGCGTCGTGGCGTAGATTTCAGGCTCTGCTTCGGCGCGCAGGTTGATCGTTTTCGCGTAGCACCCGCCTTCAAAGTTGAACACACCCCGGTCAGACCAACCATGTTCGTCGTCACCGATCAAAACCCGGTTTGGGTCGGCGGACAGGGTGGTTTTACCGGTGCCGGACAGGCCGAAGAACACGGCCGCGTCCACAGGATTGCCAATGGCGTGGTTGGCCGAACAGTGCATTGCCATCACGTTCTGTTCTGGCAGCATGTAGTTCAGCAGGGTGAACACAGATTTCTTGTTCTCGCCCGCATATTCGGTGCCGCCGATCAAGATCAGCTTCTTTTCAAAATTCAGCGCAATCACCGTTTCCGAGCGGCAGCCGTGCTTTGCAGGATCCGCCTTGAAAGAAGGGCAGTTTACGATGGTGAATTCCGGGACAAACGTGTCAAGCTCTGCGCGCTCGGGGCGGCGAAGCAGGTGCCGGATGAACAGGCCATGCCAGGCCAGCTCGGTCACCATGCGAACATCAAGGCGCAGCTGAGGGTCGGATCCAGCGTACAGGTCTTGCACGTGGTATTCCTTGCCTTCCATATGCGCCAGCATGTCGGCGTGCAGGGCGTCGAAGCCTTCGGGTGACATTTCTGCGTTGTTTTCCCACCAAACCGTGTTCTCGGTCATAGGGGTCTTAACGACGTGTTTGTCCTTGGGGGACCGGCCGGTAAATTTGCCAGTTGTGACCAGAAACGAGCCGCCCTGACCCAGGTTGCCTTCGCCGTTCGCCAGCGCGGCTTGGATCAATTGAGGTTCGAGCAGGTTATAATAAACCGCGCCGAGTCCCTTAAAGCCCTGACTATCGAGTGTCTGCTTAGGGTTAACCCGTCCTGTGGTCATAGTATCGCTCCTAGAATACTTCAGGCCCCTATTTGATAGGGTCGGGGCCCTATAAAGTGCGCCAAGGTCATTCATTGGCCTCAGCATAGGACGCTATAACATGGTGTTTTAAAACCGAAATAGACTTTGGATTGGCTGTTAGCGCAATCAGGGACATGATAGCGCAATCTGTTAACGTAATCTTGGCCGGCAGGGGCGGAATTACCGAAAATACCGTGTCTTAGCCGCCGCGCCGCGCAGTGATTCGCAAGTTAGCAGTTGATTCTTTGCAGGAACGGAACAAAATATGGCAAAAAACAGGCAATAAGTCGTAGCAGTATAAGGAATTCGCCTATGTCGCGGATCGCGTTGGTCGATGATGACCGTAATATTCTGACGTCAGTTTCCATCACGCTCGAGGCTGAAGGCTTCGAGGTGGAAACCTATAACGATGGGCAATCTGCGCTGGATGCTTTCAACCGCAGGATGCCAGAGCTTGGTGTGTTTGACATCAAGATGCCTCGGATGGATGGCATGGATCTGCTTCAGCGGGTTCGCCAAAAATCCAAGATGCCGGTTATTTTCCTGACCTCGAAAGATGACGAGATCGACGAAGTGCTTGGTCTGCGAATGGGGGCGGATGACTACATGCGCAAACCGTTCTCGGAACGTCTTCTGGTTGAACGGATCCGGGCTTTGCTGCGTCGTCAGGAAGCGTTGGAGATGGACGAAACCGAAGTGGACGAAAGCAAGATCATGGTACGCGGTCAGCTGACCATGGATCCTTTGCGCCACGCGGTGAAATGGAAGGGCAACGATGTTTCCCTGACAGTGACGGAATTTCTGCTGCTGCAAGCGTTGGCACAGCGCCCCGGTTTCGTCAAAAGCCGAGATCAGCTGATGGATGTCGCCTATGACGATCAGGTCTATGTCGACGACCGCACGATCGACAGCCACATCAAACGTCTGCGCAAGAAAATGCGCATGGCCGATGATAGCTTTGGGGCGATCGAAACCCTTTATGGCATCGGATATAAGTACAACGAAGAATGACATTGGTCCCTGATATGGACAGCCAAGAGAACGCCTCGAACGAGCGTTCTGGAAAGCTATTCGGCAAGGTGGCGCGCTCGAACAAGCGCCCACCCGCGACGGATGTTGTTTTGGGCGAAGATTGGGAAGCCCCCAAGAGCATGGTCGACGCAGAAATGCGCGACAGCCGGGCGCGCCGGGGTGTCATTTCACTGAATAAATCGCCTTTGGCACGCAAGATCATCACCTTCAATCTGATGGCGTTGGTGATCCTTGTGGCGGGTGTTTTGTATTTGAACCCGTTCCGCGACAGTCTTGTGTTGCAGCGCGAACAGGGTCTGGTTTTTGAAGCCAAACTGATCGCCAATGTGTTTGAATCCCAGTTTGCAGTCGACAGCGCGGCCCCCGGGGCACAGCCGATTTTTGACCCGAACCCCTTTGTGTCCGGGCTGGATCTGGCACCTTTCGTGACGTTGCATGTGTTTGACGCCGAAGGCGCGCTGCTGGCAAATGCCAAGGGCGGGCCGTTGCCTGATGTCGAGGGCATGTCCATAGGTACTGCAGAACGCACAACGCTGATTACAGATTTTCTGAACCGCGTTTGGGGCGTGATTTCCGGGCTGGTGGGCACGGATGCATTGCCGACAGACGTCCCCAGCACCGATCATGCCCGCGAATTGCTGGGCACTGTTTTGGCCGGGCAGACCAAGGTTTTGAACTCGGTCGATAATTCGGGCAGCCATGTCTTTGCCGTGGGCACCCCGATCGAGCATGACGGTAATGTCGTAGGTGTTGTTACCCTGACCACTGCGGCCGGCGAGATTGACCAGCTGGTTCAGCGCGAACGCGAGCAGGTGCTGCAGATGTTCTTTGTCGCTTTGCTAGTGTCCATTGGGCTGTCGCTGGTTTTGGCGTCTACCATTGCGAACCCCCTGTCTGACCTGGCCGCTGCCGCCGAACTGGGCCGGGACCGCAACGCGCGCAAAATGACACCGGGACGGATCCGTATCCCCGACCTGACTGCTCGACCCGATGAAATCGGTCGTCTGTCGGGTGCTTTGCGCGGGATGGTGTCGGCCTTGTATGATCGGATTGATGCGAACGAACAGTTTGCCGCCGATGTGGCCCATGAAATCAAGAACCCGCTGGCCTCACTCCGGTCCGCGACAGGAACCCTGGCCAAGGCCACCCGCGATGATCAACGGGTCCGCTTGATGGATGTGATCCAGCATGACGTGCGGCGTCTGGACCGGTTGGTTTCGGATATCTCGAACGCCTCGCGACTGGACAGCGAACTGGTTCGGGAGGAGGAAGAAACCTTCGATCTGCTGAAAATGCTGAAGAACCTGACGGATTTTCATGCGCAGGATGCCTCTAGCAAGGGTATCGACTTTATTTCCGACATGCCGGATACGCCGATCCGCATACAAGGGTTAGAGCCTCGGCTGGCCCAAGTATTCGTGAACCTTGTGACCAACGCGATTTCCTTCTGTGATGAGGGCGATGCGGTTCGACTGTGGGTCCGCCAGCGCGACAATCGTGTGTTGGTCGTGGTGGAAGATACAGGGCCCGGTATTCCTGAATCCGCCCTGACCAAGATTTTCACCCGCTTCTATTCGGAACGGCCAGAAAAACAGTTTGGCGACCATTCGGGGCTGGGACTGGCGATTTCAAAACAGATTGTCGAGGCGCATGGCGGCGTTATTTGGGCGGAGAACATTCTGCCCACCCGGGCCGACCCTACATCCGAGCCTTTGGGCGCGCGTTTCGTTGTGGGCCTGCCGGTGTAATGGCGGTGCCTTTGGACACTGACCCGTTCCTGTTGCAGGGTGGGTCCGTCCTAAGTGAACGATCCGTGCGCCTGCACGCCACCTGCATCCGGGCCTTCGGCAAGGGGCTTCTCTTGCTGGGTCCGTCTGGGTCCGGCAAGTCTGACACAGCCCTGCAACTGATGGCCTACGGGGCCGAGCTGGTTGCCGACGACCAAACGATTCTAGCCTTACAAAATGATCAAATCATCGCGTCTTGTCCCGAAGAACTGCTGGGCATGATCGAAGCTCGCAATATGGGATTGCTAAAGGTGAACATGGCGCCAAGGGTCGCGGTTTCGACACTGGTAGATCTGTCCAAAACAGAATCCGAGCGCTATCCGCAGCACAAGTCAGCGCTTTTGTTGGGCAAACACCTGACACTTTTTCACAAACCTGCGACGGGCTCTTTCCCTGCGGCGCTTTTCCAATATCTAAGATCCGGACAAGCCTAAACATGAGTGTGCGAAATGACCAAGGCTGACGCCCCGACGCATAGAACAGAGCCGTTGCGCTT
The DNA here is from genome assembly GCA_006844665.1 of Paracoccaceae bacterium. Lineage (GTDB taxonomy): Bacteria > Pseudomonadota > Alphaproteobacteria > Rhodobacterales > Rhodobacteraceae > Dinoroseobacter. The sequence goes on along the minus strand of SPJP01000061.1, from coordinate 9,454 downwards.
GGTCGTGGTCACAGGACCATCGGGCGCGGGACGTACGACGGCCATTCGCGCGCTAGAGGACATGTCGTTCGAAGCCATCGACAATCTGCCCCTATCCTTTTTGCCCACACTTCTGGAAACGCCCAGCCAATCCCGGCCTCTTGCGGTTGGGATCGACGTGCGAACGCGGGACTTTTCCGTCGATGCTGTATTGGAAACCTTGGAAAAACTGCGTCAGCGTCCTGGGGTCGAACTGGACCTTCTGTATATAGATTGCCGCGCGGATGTGTTGTTGCGGCGGTTCTCGGAAACGCGGCGCAGGCATCCGATGTCCCCTTCGGAAACACCGTCGCTTGGTATCGAACAGGAAATCGAGCTGTTGGAACCCATTCGGGCGCGGGCTGATCACTTGATTGATACGTCAGAGCTGACGCTGCACGATCTGCGCGCGGACCTGGCCCAGACCTTTTCACCGAAGAGCTCTGCCGGTTTGGCGGTATCGCTTATCTCGTTTTCCTACAAGCGCGGCGTCCCGCATAGCGTTGATATGGTGTTCGACTGCCGGTTTCTTCAGAACCCCTATTGGGACCCCAGCCTGCGCAGCCTAGATGGCCGTTCAGAGGATGTTGCCAACTATGTCCGGGAAGACGCGCGATTTGCACCATTTCTGGAAAAAGTCACCGATCTTTGCGCGTTGCTGCTGCCTGCTTACAAAGAAGAAGGAAAGTCGCATCTTTCCATAGGGTTTGGATGTACCGGCGGGCAACACCGCAGCGTTATGATGACAGAACAACTGTCCCGGGGGCTTGCGGGCTTGGGATGGCAGGTGTCTATACAGCATAGGGAGCTTGATCGCGCGGGGCCGAATCCCCCACGCCATTAACAGGACAGTCGTTTGATAGGTATTGTCATCGTCGCACATGGGGGCCTTGCCCGCGAATATTTGTCCGCCGTCGAGCATGTCGTCGGGCAACAGGAAAATGTTGCGACCATAGCGATCCATGCCAACCATGATAGGAGCGCGAAAGAGCGTGAAATCTCTGCGGCGGCAAATGAGGTCGACAGCGGCGCTGGTGTGATCGTTGTGACAGATATGTTTGGCGGATCTCCGTCTAACTTGTCTTTGTCCGCCTGTAACCCAAACAATCGTCAGATCATCTATGGGGCGAATTTGCCCTTGTTGATCAAGCTTGCAAAGTCTCGTCATCTAAGCGTAGCCAAAGCCGTCGACGCGGCGACACAGGCCGGGCGCAAGTATATTGACAGTTTTCAGGCGAATGCGAGAGCTTAAGGGACGTAGAATGGCAGAGCGGACACTTCAGATCATCAACGAAAAAGGGCTGCACGCTCGGGCCTCGGCCAAGTTTGTCGAATGCGTGGAAAACTTTGACGCCGATGCCGAGGTTTCCCGCGATGGACTGGATGCGCCGGGCGATTCCATCATGGGGTTGCTTATGCTTGGGGCGTCGCGCGGCACCTCTATCGAGGTGGTGACCTTTGGGGCGGAAGCTGACGCCCTGGCCGATGCGCTTGCAGCATTGGTCGCCGACAAGTTCGGCGAAGAATTCTAAGCGCGCCCAGTCTAGGAAAATAGTGTGATAATTGATCGACCGATAACAGCAGATTCTGCCGATGCCTTGGGTGCAGATACGGTGCCCTACGACCGGCGGAACCTGTCCTATGCCAAGACCTTCACAAACCCGTGGTCCTCGGCTGCGATCCGTACGATTGAATGGATGACGGGCAAGTTGAAGCTGCTGCACTTGATCCGGCAGTTTGAAAGCCTTGGCGTTGTCGAGGGCCAAGGGTTCTGGCGTCGTGCGCTTGACGTGATGGGGATCAAACTGACCACCCCCGAAGATCAGATCGCGCGTATCCCTGCGACGGGCCCTTTGATCGTGGTCGCAAACCATCCCCATGGCTTGGTTGACGGCATGGTCCTGGCCGAGCTGATTGGCAAAGTGCGCACGGATTACAAAATTCTGACCCGTTCATTGTTAACGGACGTGCCCGAAGTCACCCAATTCATGATTCCAGTGCCGTTTCCGTTTGAAGAAGACGCTCTACAGAAAAACCTTGATATGCGAACTCGCGCGATGGAGCATTTGAAGAACGGGGGCGTGATCGTCCTGTTCCCATCTGGGATTGTTGCTTCATCCGACACCATGTTCGGCGACGCTGTAGAGCGGGAATGGAACCCGTTCACGTCCAAGATGATACAACGCAGCGACGCGGTTGTATTGCCGATCAAGTTTCCAGGGCAGAACTCTCGCTGGTATCAGATGGCCAATCGGATCTCACCGACCATACGGCAAGGTCTTTTGCTGCACGAGGTCGTGCACGCCCTGAACAAGCCGCAAGCGCCGATCGTTGGGACTGTTATGGGGCGGGACGAAATCGCGACCTGGGCCAAAGACCCCCGAGGGTTCGTGGCAATGTTACGCAAGATGACGATGGATCTGGGAAGCTAGCGCGTCGGCACTGGGGTTTCGCCCCGGTAATCATAGAACCCTCGTTGGGTTTTGCGGCCCAGCCAACCGGCTTCTACATATTTCGTCAACAGCGGGCAGGGGCGGTATTTCGTGTCGGCCAGCCCGTCATGCAGCACGTTCATAATCGCCAAACAGGTGTCCAAACCAATAAAGTCTGCCAGCTCTAGCGGGCCCATCGGGTGGTTCGCGCCCAGTCGAAGCGAGCTGTCGATGGATTCCACATTTCCGACGCCTTCATACAGGGTGTAGACGGCCTCGTTGATCATGGGCATCAGGATGCGGTTCACGATAAAGGCGGGGAAATCTTCGGCACTGGCGGCTGTTTTTCCCAACCGCTCCACCACAGCAAGGCAGGCGTCATAGGTTTCTGCATCGGTGGCGATGCCACGGATCAGCTCGACCAGCTTCATCACGGGCACAGGGTTCATGAAGTGGAAGCCCATGAACTTTTCCGGGCGGTCAGTCCGGCTGGCCAGCCGTGTGATCGAGATCGACGAAGTGTTCGATGTCAGGATCGTCGTAGGCTTCAAATGGGGCAAAAGCTCTGCAAAGATCGCGGCCTTGACGTTTTCTTGCTCGGTCGCGGCCTCGATGATCAAATCGCAGTCACCAAGTTCGGACAATTTGAGCGTTGTTGAAATCCGCGCCATGGAAGCGTCTTTGTCCGCCTGAGAGATCTTTTCCCGGCTGACTTGCCTGTTCAGGTTTTTGTCGATCAGGGCAATGGCCTTGTCCAAACCATCCTGAGAAATGTCATTTAAAACAACATCATAACCTGCCACGGCCAGCACATGCGCAATGCCGTTGCCCATCTGGCCCGCCCCAACAACGCCAATTTTCTGAATGTCCATGTCGGGCCCTTCCTTAGGCTAGTTAAACACAAGAATAGGCCGGGCTTGCGGGCAGGTGCAAGCGGCTGTGACTGTTAAAAATTGCCTCAGACTTAAGCTTTAAGATTTTGGAAAGGCCCACGACCCAAATTAACGGCGGGTGAGTCGAAAGGTGGGAAATATGGGGATTTTTGGGGCTGAATCCGTCTTGGATTTCGCGCCGTGCCATTATGGGACGTCGCGTTTGGAATTTAGGGGGCCCAAGCGCAGCTTGGACAAGCCCTATCTTGTATTTCTTGGCGGGTCCGACGTGTATGGCCGCTTTGTCGAAGGGCCGCTTAGTGATCACGTGGAAGACAAGCTTGGGATTTCATGTGCCAATTTGGGCTGCAAAGGCGCCGGGACCGAGGCCTTTGCCACCGACAAGGATGTTCTGGATATCGCGTCTGATGCCTCTGCCGCAGTCATTCAGATCATGGGCGCGCAGAATTGTTCCAACCGGTTTTACAAGGTTCATCCCCGACGCAATGACCGCTTTATCAAGCCGTTGGCCACATTGCGGGCGCTGTATCCGACCCTTGATTTTACCAATATTCACTACACGCGGCATGCCTTGCAGGAGCTGTCGGATTATTCGCCCGCCCGGTACGATCTGGTGGTCGAAGAGCTGCGAAGTATTTGGGTTGAACAGATGATGCATATGTTGGGGCGGATCAAAAGCCGGAAAATTCTGTTTTGGATGGGCGCGAACGGGATAGATGCGGCGGACCCCAAGTCCCCTTTTGATCCGATGTTTGTGGACCGTGCGATGGTTGAACAGGTGCGGCCCTATGCGGATGGTGTTGTGGAATATGTGATGTCCGCCAAAGCGCGCCAAGAAGGAGTGCGGGGAATGATCTATTCTTTGACTGAACGGAATGCGGCTAAGAATTCCTTTGGCCCACGCGCCCATGCCGAGGTGGCCCATGCTTTGGAGCAGGCTTTGCGGCCCATTCTGGAAAACGTGCGTGAAACAGATGCGGCCTAACGTAAACGGCCCGCAGGATGAACTTCGGGCCGTATAAAGATTTGTTTAGAGAGGCTTACAGCTTTTCTGTCAGCTCTGGCACAGCGGCGAACAGGTCGGCAACCAGACCGTAGTCGGCAACCTGGAAAATCGGCGCCTCTTCGTCTTTGTTGATTGCGACGATGACCTTGCTGTCCTTCATCCCGGCCAAGTGCTGGATCGCACCGGAAATGCCGACCGCGATATACAGGTCAGGGGCAACAACTTTTCCGGTCTGCCCCACTTGCCAATCGTTCGGCGCGTAACCGGAATCGACCGCTGCACGGGATGCGCCCACGGCTGCGTTCAGCTTGTCGGCCAAGCCTTCGATCAGCTTGAAGTCGTCTTCCGACCCAACGCCGCGCCCGCCGGATACAACGATCCCCGCGCTTGTCAGCTCTGGCCGGTCGCTTGCGGCGACTTTGTCTTCGACCCATTCGGACAGGCCCGAATTCGCAGCAGCACCTATGCTTTCGATCGAAGCAGAGCCACCGGTTTCAGCCGCATCAAAATTGGCGGTCCGGACGGTCATGACTTTGACCGCGTCGCCAGATTTCACGGTTTGGATCGCGTTGCCCGCATAGATTGGGCGCTGGAAGGTGTCGGCATCCTCGATCGCGGTGACCTCGGAAATCATCATAACATCCAATAGTGCAGCTGCACGGGGCAGGGCGTTCTTGGCGCTAGAGGTCGCAGGTGCTACGATGTGGCTATAGTCGCCTGCCAGGGACACAATCAGGTCTGCGGTGGGTTCCGCCAGATCGTTGCCATAGGCCGCATCATCCGCGCACAACACTTTGGAAACGCCGGTGATCGACGCCGCTTGGGCCGCCGCATCCGAACATCCAGCAGACGCGCACAGAACTGTTACGTCGCCCAGCTGGGTCGCTGCAGTGACCGCTTTCGCAGTCGCATCAATCGCCAGTTCGGCGCCGTTGACTTCGGCAATCAGAAGAACAGCCATTACACAGCCCCCGCTTCTTTAAGTTTCGCTACAAGCTCGTCCACCGATCCGACGATTTCACCGGCTTTGCGTGTTTCAGGCTCTGCCGTGGTGACGATTGCCAAACGCGGCGCGGTGTCGACGCCGTAATCAGCAGGTGTCTTTTCTTCCAGCGGCTTTTTCTTCGCTTTCATGATGTTTGGCAGCGAGGCATAGCGCGGTTCGTTCAAACGCAGGTCGACCGTGACGATTGCAGGCATCTTAACTTTGATGGTCTGCAGGCCGCCGTCAACTTCACGGGTAACAGTGGCTGTGTCGCCGTCTACGTCCAGTTCAGACGCAAAGGTGCCCTGGGACCAACCCAGTAGTGCGGCTAGCATCTGGCCGGTTGCGTTCATATCGTTGTCGATGGCTTGTTTGCCGCACAGAACCAGCCCGGGCTGTTCTTCGTCGACAACGGCCTTCAGCAGCTTTGCAACGGCCAAAGGTTCGATATCCATGTGCACGTCATCGGCGGCATTGATAAGGATCGCGCGGTCCGCACCCATAGCCAAAGCAGTGCGCAATGTTTCCTGGCTTTGCTTGACGCCGATAGACACAGCGACGATTTCGTCCGCCTTGCCGGCTTCTTTCAGGCGAATAGCCTGTTCCACCGCAATCTCGTCGAAGGGGTTCATCGACATTTTCACATTGGCTAGGTCGACTCCGGTCCCATCCGCTTTGACGCGAACTTTCACGTTGTAGTCGATCACACGCTTTACTGGCACGAGGACCTTCATGGGCACGTATCTCCTGTCTGAGTGCGCTTTCGGGCGCAGAATCCGTCTCGTCTGTCCTAGACAAACCGGGTGACCTGCAACAGGTCAAAATCGACATCGCAGCGTCTTCGGACGTCGCGTTACTAAGATACTCGTGCCAAATGCACAAATGGGTGGGGCGATTGGTCGTAGGGGCAGGACCCTAACGATTTGCCCCAGGAACCCAAAGTACATCGGCTTTGCCGCCATCATTCGCGACCCGGGCCGCCACAAAGAACCAATCTGACAAGCGATTCAGATACTTGACCGCGCTTGGGTTAACGTCTTCGACCGTGGCCAGTTCAACCGTCATGCGCTCTGCCCGGCGCGCGACGGTACGGCATTGGTGCAAATGGGCGGCAAGAGCACTGCCACCGGGCAAGATAAAGCTGCGCAGCGGGGTCAGGTCCGCGTTCATTGTGTCGATCTCGGCCTCTAGCCGGTCAATCTGTTCTACGACCATCCGCAGGGGCGGGTATTCTTTTTCGGCGTCTTTATCCATATCGGGGGTGCATAGATCGGCACCCAAATCGAACAAATCGTTCTGGATCATTTGCAACATGTCGTCTGTTGTGCCTGTTGCGTGCAGTCGGGCCAAGCCTACGACGCTGTTCAGCTCGTCCACAGTCCCGTAGGACACGACACGAAGATCATGTTTGGCCACCCGCGTGCCATTGCCAAGGGCAGTGTCGCCCCCGTCGCCGGTGCGCGTGTAGATCTTGTTCAGAACGATCATCAGCCTTCCCCCGTCGTCATACGTCGCAAGGCAACAAAGGCCAGGATCAGGATAACGGCGATCAGCTGGGCCCAGATCCGCCACTGCATGACCTTGTTGGATTTCTTGCTGTCCATTCCAGAGCCAAAACCCAACACACCGTAGGCCAAGATGCCAGCCACCAAAAGGACGGCTGCAATAACAACGAAAAACAGAGGATCATCAGTCATGGGGGGTCCTTATGGCGCCATTTGTCTTGTGGCATGTAGGGGGTGCAGCCTGAAAGGCGAGGTGTTTTTAGCCGCGGCTGATGATCCAGTCCAATGCTCGGGTTGGCAGAATACGGCGGGCGATGTTCATTATGTAGGTCGGGGTGGTCACGAATACACGTTCGGGCGGGCGTTTTGCGTTCAAAATACGCACCAGTTTGGCGGTGTTGGCTTCGGGCAGCAGTTCGAACTTGTTGTCTCCTCCACCGACATACAGGCTGTCTAGCAAGAACGCGTCATATTGTTCGCGCCGGGCGCTGTTCTTCCAGTCGATCCATTTTTCGAAATGCGGGATCGAGTTTTCGCGGATTTTGGTACGGATCGGGCCGGGTTCCAGAAGCGTGATATGGATCGGGGTGTCGGCCATTTCCAGGCGTAGTACGTCTGTCAGCCCTTCTAGCGCGTATTTGCTGGACACATAAGCGCCGCGCCATTTCATCGGAACAAGGCCCAATACGGACGAACAATTGATAATTTGACCGTGCCCTTGGGCCCGCATCACAGGGATTACCTGGAAGGTCAGGTCGTGCAGGCCAAACAAGTTGGTTTCAAAAACCGCCCGCAGCGCGCCAACAGGCAGATCTTCGGTCGGGCCTGGGATAGCGAAAGCCGCGTTGTTGTACAGCGCGTCCAGGGTGCCGCCGGTTAAGGCCAGTGTTTTTTCGACCCCAGCAGCAATGGACGATGCATCATCCATGTCGATGACAAAGCTTGTCAGGCCCTCTTGGGTCAGACGGTCGCAATCGGTCTGGGACCGACACGTGGCCAGAACCTGCCAGCCAAGGTCGTGCAAGCGGTGCGCTGCGTCATAGCCAAGCCCAGAAGAGCAGCCGGTGATCAATATCGAACGGTGTTTCATGCGCAACGCTTAGCGCAGTCTGCGTAAAGGAAAAAGAGCCGCGCCAGGGAAATGGGGATGGGACGTGTGCCTGGCGCGGCCTGTGTGTCAGTGCATCGACACAAAGTCAGCGGACATATACCCAATCTGCCCAGTGGCCAGATCCCGCAGGCGCATCCAGTCTTCTGCGTCCGAGGGCAAAACCTCGACCAATGCGCCGCGAGGAAGGGTATAGTAGATCTCGTAATATCGGGACGGCCCGGCCCGCAGGTTCACCTTGCGGCCATTCACCGATGCAAGCTGAGTTTGCTGCATTGCAACCGGGGTCGGTGCGGCCAGCTGGGAGCGCGCCGTTTCAGATGCGGTGCTGTCCTTGGGGGACCAGAACCCCATCAAAAGGCCCAACATCATGGTCAGGGCAAGTGTCATGCGGATCATTTGGGCCTCCTTTCTATGCGATAATTTAAACCTACAGAACGGATTGCTGGGCTTCGCGGGGAAAAGCTGTGGGTTGTTCCCGCCACCGCTGGACGCGGTGAAATCGTCCGGCTAAACCCGGTGGCATGACCGATACGCCAGACACGCCCAAAGACGATCCCGAGACCCAAGCTCTGTCCGAGCCGCTGCGCCGCGCGATTGGCGAGCGCTATTTGCAATATGCGCTGTCCACGATCATGCACAGGGCCCTGCCGGACGCGCGGGACGGGTTGAAACCGGTCCACCGCCGCATTCTGTACGCGATGCGGGAACTGCGCCTTAGCCCAACAGGGGGGTTTCGAAAATCCGCCAAAATCAGCGGCGACGTGATGGGTAACTACCACCCCCATGGGGACGCCGCGATTTATGACGCGATGGCGCGCCTGGCCCAGGATTTCGTCATCCGCTATCCGCTGGTCGACGGCCAAGGCAACTTTGGCAATATCGACGGCGATAATCCCGCCGCCAGCCGGTACACAGAGGCGCGTTTGACCGCCCCTGCCGAAGCATTGATGGAAGGTCTGGCCGAAAACGCCGTCGATTTCCGCGACAACTACGATGGCACCTTGCAAGAACCCGAGGTTCTGCCCGCCACTTTCCCGAACCTGCTTGCCAACGGCTCTAGCGGGATCGCGGTGGGGATGGCGACCAACATTCCGCCCCATAATCTGGACGAGCTGATTAAGGCTTGTTTGCATTTGATCACCACGCCCGATGCGCGGGATGAAACCTTGCTGAACTATATCCCGGGCCCGGATTTCCCTACAGGCGGCGTTATCGTCGAACCCCCTGAAAACATCGCCGAAGCCTACCGCACGGGTCGCGGCGCGTTCCGGTTGCGGGCGCGGTGGGAAAAAGAAGATCTAGGACGCGGGGCTTGGCAGATCGTCGTCACCGAAATCCCCTATCAGGTGCAAAAATCCAAGCTGATCGAAAAGATAGCAGAGCTGATTACCAGCAAAAAGATCCCGATCCTGACCGATATTCGTGACGAAAGCGCCGATGACATTCGCATCGTGTTGGAACCCCGGTCGAAAACTGTGGATCCCGAGGTTCTTATGGCCTCGCT
>SPJP01000062.1 GCA_006844665.1 Paracoccaceae bacterium | reverse complement strand
CCATCACGGTGCGGGGCAACAAGCCTTCGCCCACCATAGTTTTGGCCGCCCGGCGCAGGCGTGAAACGCTCCACCCTGTGCTGGGATCGCGCGCGGTCAGGATCCGGGCGATATCTTCCCACGGGGTATCGGGGCGCATCCGGCGCACCAAGGGCACCCAAGACGGGGCAGTGTCGATCAAGGCCTGCAAGCTGGCGGCCCGGCGCGCGGCACTGATCTTGGCGCGGGCTTTGGGGTCGCCCGCCCGCAGCCCCGGATTGCCGCCGATCCGCCCTTCGGCACGGGCGGCCTGCAGCCCTGCCTTGGTGCGTTCGCGAATCAAGGCGCGCTCCAGCTCGGCCGCGGCCCCCAGCACTTGCAAGGTGAACTTGCCCTGAGGGCTGGACGTATCCACCGGATCGGACAGGGACCGGAAATGGGCACCCCGGGCCTCTAACCCCTCGATCACCTCCAGCAGATGGCTCAGGGATCGGGCCAGGCGATCCAGCCGGACCACCACCAGAACATCCCCCGGCGCCAGATCAGCCAGCAGCTTGCGCAGGACCGGACGGCTGCGATCTCCGCCCGAGGCTTGCTCCAACTGAACCACATCACAGCCCGCCGCGCGCAGGGCATGTTCCTGGGCAATCGTGTCCTGAGCATCCGTCGATACCCGTGCATATCCAATCAAAGCCATGGGGATTTTTACAATCAACAGACACGTCAGTAAACGGTCGTTTTGAATTGAGTATAACTCAGAATGAAGGGGCTTCGGCCTTTACCGGACAGAGGCTTTAAGAAAGCCACGCGGAGCATAGCGCCCCGAGATGTCCGTGAAAGCGCGCACCTAAGCGGGCCCAAATCAAAGCCCTTGAGTCAGGTTCAAAATTAGCTAATTATGACCGTTACATAAGCAGAGCCCTGATTTTATGCCGGAAAATGAAGACGATCTTTGGTTTCTGCCTGCCCCGCCAGAGGATATGGCGCCCACAGACCTGCCCTGGCCCATGGCCCCCCAGCGCCCCCGGATTGATCCCGCAGATTGGCAAGCGGCCGAGCGACCCCAAGCCCGCGCCCTGGCCGACACCGCCGAAACCGTCGGGCGGTTGCGCGAACGTCTGGCCCATATGCCCTACGGCGTGCAGCACCGGCTGGACCTGACCGAGGTCTGCGCTTTGATGACTCTGGACGGGCAGCGCATCAGCCCCGAACGCTTGGCCCTGTACCGAGCCGGGCGCTTGGCCACAGGGGATGATTTCCCCCAACTGTCCGAGGCCAACTGGGCCCTGCGCCGCCTGACCAGCCGGGCCGGCCCCCTGGAAGATCCAGCCGCCTTCTTTGACCGCCGGGGGTCCGACCTGTTTGGCGACTGGCAAGACCGGCAAAGCACGATGTCCGCCCATCCCCTGACCCAAGGCGGCTTTGCCTGCCGGGCGCTTTGGTCCGAGATTTTTGAACAGGACCGCATTCTATCTCCCGCCATCGCCGCCCGGCGTTTGATGCCCCTTGGGGCGCGGCTGACCCTGGCCCACCGCCAGGAACTGATCGGAGGGGACTTGGGCGATTGGCTGAATGCTGTGCGCCGCAGCTGTGACGCCGCCCTGATGGAGCTGGACCGCCTGGCCCAATGGATCCGCCGCATCGATCAACAGCCCCTGTCGCGCACCACCAAAAGGTTAATCCCCACGCTGTTAAAAAACCCTGCCGTGTCTATTCCACTGATCGTGGCCGAGGCAAACGCCTCTCGGGCCAGCGCCGGGCGCGGGGTCGAGCAGCTGGAAAACCTGGGCTTTATCCGAGAGATGACAGGGCAGAAAAGGTACCGGTTCTGGACTCTGATTGCCTAATTTAAAAGCACCAATGCAGACGCCAAGCCCAGCATTTGAGCCTTCGGATAGACGAACCCGTCATGGATAACGGCATGATTCCATTGACGCTCACGTCAAGGTTGCCGTGATAAACGCTTAAAAGAATCCCCCGTGATGCAAATATGCCCAAAAACCCATCAAATCTCTGCACTGCGGCAAAAAGCTTTCGTCACGTCATGTTAACTTTATAAAACTGTGCTATCTGTCATATCAAATACGATATTATTTTTAGTACAATTTTTAAAGTTTCTCGTTTGTCCAACGATACCTGCCGTTTGCCCGAAAGATTTAGATATGGTTTTCAAAGACTTCTCCGAACACAGCGCAACCCAAGTGATTCCACTCCGTTCAGCAGGCGAGGGGTTTTATGCTAAATTTGGTAAGCGAGCGTTTGATATCACTGTCTCTTTGATCCTGCTGGTTCCGATCTTGCTGGTTCTGATCCCTGCTGCCATCGCGATCAAACTGACATCGAAGGGCCCTGTGTTCTTCAAGCAAACACGCCATGGATTGAACAAAACCACCTTCAAAATAATGAAGCTGCGCTCCATGAGTGTTATGGAAGATGGTGCTGCTTTTCAGCAGGCACGTAAGAATGACACCCGCATCACACCGGTTGGCGCGTTCCTGCGCAAGACCAGCCTGGACGAGTTGCCACAGATCTTTAACGTATTGATGGGCGATATGTCCCTGATCGGCCCTCGACCCCACGCGATCAAGCATGACGAAGAATTCGTCACACGGATCCCGAACTATGACCTGCGTTTCAACGCCAAGCCCGGCATCACAGGATTAGCTCAAATGCGCGGCCACCGTGGCCCAACTGAGACAGATGAGCCGATGCGCCTGCGTGTTCAAAGCGACGTCGAGTATATGCGCTCGGTCACCGCTTGGATGGATCTACGAATTCTAGTTGGCACGGTCTTTTCCGTCCTTGGTCACAAGAACGCATTCTAAAAGTTCACGGAAAACCACATTAAAAAGGCCTGCGCAGCAAAGCACAGGCCTTTTTCTTTAAGTGCGGGTAGCAGGCCTTAGGCCCCGATCAACCCCATGCTTTCCAGCTTCAACAGCACCTGCTGGGCGCAATAGTCGACTTCCATACCTTCGGTATCGACCACCAGCTCGGCCTCGGTTGGGGCCTCATACGGGTCCGAGATGCCGGTGAATTCCTTGATCTTGCCTTCGCGAGCCAGCTTATACAGCCCTTTGCGGTCCCGGCGTTCGCATTCGTCCAGGCTGGTGGCCACATGCACTTCGACAAAGGCCCCAAAAGATTCGATGTCTTCACGCACCGCGCGGCGGGTGGCGGTATAGGGTGCGATCGGCGCACAGATCGCGATGCCGCCGTTCTTGGTGATTTCCGAGGCCACATAGCCAATGCGGCGGATGTTCAGATCCCGGTGCTCTTTGGAAAAGCCCAGCTCTGACGACAGGTTCTTACGCACCACATCCCCGTCCAGCAGGGTCACCGGACGGCCGCCCATTTCCATCAGCTTGACCATCAGCGCATTGGCGATGGTGGATTTGCCCGACCCAGACAGGCCGGTGAAGAACACGGTAAAGCCCTGCTGCGCCCGCGGCGGCGACGTCCGGCGCAGTTCGGCCACCACCTGGGGGAAGCTGAACCATTCGGGAATCTCCAGACCTTCACGCAGACGACGCCGCAGTTCGGTGCCCGAGATATTCAGGATCGTGACGTCATCCTTATCCGCGATCTCGTCGGCGGGTTCGTACTGAGCGCGGTCTTGCACATAGACCATGTGCTTAAAGTCGACCATCTCGATGCCCATTTCGTCCTGATGGGCACGGAACAATTCCTGAGCATCATAAGGACCATAGAAATCTTCACCGGCAGAGTTTTTACCGGGGCCCGCATGATCACGGCCAACAATGAAATGAGTGCAGCCGTGATTCTTGCGGATCAGACCGTGCCACACCGCTTCCCGAGGACCGGCCATACGCATGGCAAGGTTCAGCAGGGACATGGTTGTGGTGGCCGATTGGTATTGATCCAGCACTGCTTCGTAGCAGCGCACGCGAGTGAAGTGGTCGACATCGCCGGGCTTGGTCAGGCCAACCACCGGATGGATCAGCAGATTGGCCTGGGCTTCTTTCGCGGCGCGGAAGGTCAGTTCCTGATGGGCGCGGTGCAGCGGGTTGCGGGTTTGGAACGCCACAACTTTGCGCCAGCCCAGTTTGCGGAAATAGGCGCGCAGCTCGTTCGGGGTGTCGCGGCGGGCGCGGAAATCATAATGGACTGGCTGCTGCAACCCGGTGATCGGGCCGCCCAGATAAACAGGGCCTGCCACATGATGCAGATAGTTGACCGCAGGGTGGGCCAGATCATCGGCGCCGTAGACCAATTCAGCTTCGCGGGCTTTGTCGGGACGGTAGATATCGCTGACAGACAGAACCGCCAGGATCACGCCTTCGGGGTCACGCAGGGCAATGTCCTGACCTTGGGCGATCTTGGCCGCGAAGTCTTCGGAAACATCCAAAGTGATCGGCATCGGCCACAAAGACCCATCCGCCAGACGCATGGTTTCCACCACGCTGTCATAATCCGCCTGCCCCAGAAACCCTTTCAACGGATTGAAGCCGCCGTTCATCAACAACTCTAGATCGCAGACCTGACGGGCTGTCAGATCCCAGCTGGGAAGCTCGGCAGCTTCCAGCCGCAATTTCTGAGCGGAGTCATACGAAACATACAGCTCTGGTACGGGGGCAAAGGATTGCGCGAACATTGGGTTTTCTCTTTAATGAAACAATTGGACCTTGTCCTAGTTTCAAAGAGTGACCTGATAAAGCGCTAATCACGGCAAAGTGTTTAAACCAAGCGCGCCAAGCTGACGCAAGGTCACATTACAATCAAAGGCTTGAATGTTTCGCACGCGAAACACTAAGGCAGCAAAGCTGACCTATAGCGGCGCCTTTTGCCTAGCGCGAAGCCAGCCATGCCACCAGATCTTTGCGCAGATCCTCGGATACAGATGGCCCCGACACCACAAGCCGCCGCCCATTGTCCAGAACCTCCAAAAACAAGCCATTTCCAGATTCTTCCGAAGAAATGGGGTTTGGTGAAGTGCTTGATTTTTGCATATTTTCGGTTTGCTTAGTTTGCAAATCGGCAGATTTTGGGTGGATTTCAGGGGTGTTCACAACCAATTTTTCACCAGGAGCATCGGTTTTCAGACCATCTAGCACCAGGCGCAGGCTTTCCAGCTCTGCCTCGGCGCTCTCGGGCGGTGCCGCGCGCAGGGCTTGTGTGATTTGGGCTTTAACCCCGTCCACTGACAACGCTTTGGCCAGTTCCAACCCGAACCGTTCGCTTAAACTGGACGGATACAGCAGGACATTATCCAAAGCCTCGACCACTGAAGTAAAGCTTTTGATCTTGGATCGCTTGGCCCGGGCAGTGTTGCCATACAGGGTCAAAAGCGCGTCGCGCTGATCGGCAAAAATACCGGCCTCGACCGCTTTGACGACGATCCGGGCGCGTTCGTAAAAGCTAAGCCCGGCGCGGATCTCGTTTTCCTCGACCATGGACACATAGGCATCGGGGCCGTTCTGAGGCGAGATGATCCGCGCATTGATCTGGGTAAAGCCCAGCCCGGCGCTTTCGCGCCGCAGAACCCGCATGGCCGTTAGACGACGCAGGCCCGACACAAGACCAAAGCGGTCATTGCCCAAATCCACCACATCGATCGGGGTTTGCTGACCCCGCGTGCGCAGGCTGTCGATCAGGGCCTGCATCTCTTCGTCCTCGGGGGCCAGCAAGCGGTCGCGCAGCATGTAATCCACCTGCACGGCATCCAAAGACAGGGCCCGGATCAGCCGCCCTTCGGCGCGGGCGTCTTGAACCATATCGGACAGTTCCTGCAACGCGGCTGTGGCCGAGGCCTCGCCCGCCACCTGGGCGATGGGCGGCGACAGAGAGGCGGGTGAGAGCGCGGATTTCGTTTCAGGGGCCGCGCCCAGAAAACCCGATTGGGCAGGGGTTAAACGTTTGCGTTTGGCCATGATGGGCCTCCTCTCCTAAGGGGGACACCCCCTTTGAAAATTGCAAGCGTACCCAGGCCGGGTTCAGATCCGGTTAGGGTTACGTACGCTGGCGCTTCAGGTCCCGCACCGACTGGCGCAGGGCAGTGTTCAGACGGGTTTGCCATCCTTTGGGATCATCGCCTTTGAAATAGGCAATCACATCAGGATCCAGGCGCAGGGTGACCTGTTCTTTGGTGGGGCGACGCTGTTTGCCCCGGGTGCGGCGGGCAGGCTTTTCTGTGGGCTCGGACGACCGGATGCTACCCCCGTCTTGGGTGATATTGCGCTGTACGGCTGCGCGGGCGGTCTCGGCTTTAGATTGGGCGGCCGGTGTCGGCGCAGGTGCCAGCCTACTGCCAAAGATCGGTGGCAGATAAGCGTTCGTCGTCGTGTCAGTCATGCGTTTCCCCCAGAAAAACGATAGGTCATTGGTCTGCCGCCTGGTCAGCAGCGGCTTGCAGCACATCCCGGCGCCACACGCCCAGCAGCAGGCGTTTGAAAGCGGCATAGGTGGCATCAAAAGTTTCGCGGCCCCGAACATAGGTTTCGCGATTGAAATCTCGGTAGTCGGCCTCGTAGATCCCGTTCACCTGCTCGCCCGCCTGACCGATAAGCGCGGTAAAATCCTGGCGGTGCGGGTTAAGGGTGCGGCCCAGATAGGCTTGCATCAACGCGGCAAGCTCGGCTTGCTGTCCCCCGTCATAGCGGGTCAGCACTGCGCGCACCGCATCCCATTCAAACGAAATCTCGTCCCGGCCCAACGCCCGGGCGGCGATGTTTTCGCCCTCTTCAATACTGGCAAAGGTGGAATGGAGCATATCAAAGAACCGCCCCGTTGAATCGAATTCCAGAAACGACGCGCCCAAAGGCACCAGCAGGATGTCGGCCGCAGCCAGCCCGTTGATTGTCAGATAGCCAAGGGCAGGCGGGGTATCGAGGAAAATCACGTCGTAGTCGTCCAACACGCCGTCGGCCTCTAGCCGTTCAGTCAGCGCATCCCACAGCTTCCAGCTGCGCGCGGTCATACGCCAAACCGGGATCTGGAATTCGGCCCAGTACAGGTTCAGCTGAGCCCCGATCAGATCGATATTAGGCCAATGGGTCGGCTGGATCACATCCTTGGCCGACAGGTTCAGCGCCTCGGACAAGGTGTCGTCCAGGGGATGGGGGGCCTCGCCCCGGTCCATGCGCGATTGGTTTTCCTGGCGCAGATGGGTGGCGTAATGGCGGGCGATCAGGGGAAACACCGTGCCCCATTCATCAGCCACCTTGCCGCCAAAGATCGAGGTCATAGAGCCCTGGCTGTCCAGATCAATCACCAGGACCTTGTAGCCGTCCAAAGCCGCTGACATCGCCAGGTGGGCCGCGGTACTGGTTTTGCCAACCCCGCCCTTAAAGTTCGCAACAGCCACCATTTTGGCGGGCATGCCTTCGGGGCGGTAGGGTTTGTATTCTTTGGCTTTGGAGCCCTCGGACGCAAAATGGGCCCGCAAGCGGATCACCTCGTCCAGGGAAAACCACTTGGCGCCACTTTCGGTCTCAGATCGGCCTTGGGGCAAATCGGGGTTTGCTTTCAGCACCCGGCGAAAATGGGCTTGGGCAACCGGGATCAGATAGCGGGTGATTTCCCAAGTTGAAAACTGACGCAGTGTTTTGCGCCCGTCTTCATTCAAGCCCCGGCTGGCCAGGTCTTCGCGACCGCGCAAACAGGCTGCCGCAATCTCGGCAAATCCGTCACTGGTTGTAGGCGCGTCCAGTTCGGACAGCGCGGCATCGGGGTCGATGTTAAAATAGGCTGGTAGCGGGTCGCTGTCTTTTGCCATGAATGTGCGGGCTCTGCTCTGATGTGCCGTCTTTTTTGATGTATCGCAGAAAACAACGCACATGTCACTATAAAGCGGACAAGCAATGTGATTCTTCTGTGTTCTTTGCCTTTTTCGAACATTTCGCAGTCGTTTGAAGGCGTGGGCTGAAAAAACAGCTTTGTTAAATATGTGTTATTTAAGTAGTTAAGAGAACCTGCTCTTTCGGTAGAGCACTGAAATCATTCGGTGAATCTGGCTTTTTTTCATCAAGGCGACTCTGAACCCACGATAGGGTGACTCTGATCCCACGATGAAGCGACTCTGAACCCACGCTGTGGATACTTTACGCAGCCTGTGGACATCCCTAGGGTGGGTGTCACTAAAACCACGATAGATCAGAGGGTCAAAAAGGCCCCGATTGAGGCAGTAAGAGCAATGTTTGATCCGCGCATTCGCGGTGGAAGGGGGACCGTGTGGCGGTAACCCTGATGCCAGATCGCTATCCGCAGGGGGATTTTTTCCTGTGCGATATTCTTGATGCCATCCCCAAAGATGACCTGGCGACCATGGAACATCCGGTGTTTTCCCTTAGCACTCGGCCCGATACGCGGATCCTGTCCTATATCCATAACGGGGCTGAAATCACCGTGACCCCCAGCGTGCGCGGCCTGGCGACGATCCATGACAAAGATATCCTGATCTTTTGCATCAGCCAGCTGATGGCGGCGGTGAATATGGGGCGGGCGGTGACCCGGACCCTGACTTTGCGCGCCCATGATCTGCTGGTGGCCACCAATCGCGAAACCAGCGGCGATGCCTACCGTCGTCTGCGCGAGGCGTTCGAACGTTTGGCCGGTACACGCATCACCACCAATATTGAAACCGGCGAGCTAGAGACCACCACCGGATTTGGCCTGATCGAAAGCTGGGAGATCACCCGCAAATCCAAAGGGGGGCGGATGATCTCGGTTTCGGTCACTTTGTCGGAATGGCTGTTCCGGGCGGTGCTGTCGAAATCGGTCCTGACCCTGAGCCGCGATTATTTCCGTCTGCGCAAACCGTTGGAACGGCGGATCTATGAGATCGCCCGCAAGCATTGTGGCAAGCAAGACAGCTGGCTTGTGTCGGTGGATCTGCTGCTGAAGAAATCCGGCAGCGCCAGCCCGCGCCGGGTGTTTCGCAAAATGCTGCGCGATATGATCGCGGCTGATCATTTGCCTGATTACCATATGGAAGAGGTCCCCGGCGACAAGCTACGCTTTTCCTTGCGCAACTCTGTCATCGAGGCGGGGCCGCAATTGCCGCCCTTTGACGATGACATACGCCAGGCCGCCCGCGAGATTTTCCCCGGTGCGGATGTCTACGGGCTGGAGGCCGAGTGGCGGGCCTATTGGGCGGCCTCAGGGCGTCCCCGATTGCGCAGTGCCGAGAAAGCTTTCCTGGGCTGGGTCAAGGTGCGGATGCGATCCGATCTGTAGCGAGAAAAGCCCGACCGGACGGGGTATCCCGCAGGCTGCTATCTGTCTGAAGAATTCTGGTGAAACGCTGCCCCTTGGATGGGGCGGCGTTTTTGTTGTTGGCATGTCAGGGCCAGGATCTGTCATGGAAGGCTGATTGAAAAATTTCCCCGGGACTAGAATATTGTTCCAATAATCACGTTTTGGTGTAGATCATTCAGAATAATGTCCACCTTCTGCGGTGCGATGACGCGCCGTTGATGTTTGCTGTAGTGCTTCGTGGTAAGATGCGGCAGAGCAGATCACATCATTTTGGCCAAAGGTTCTTTCATGGTTTTTCAAGTGCACACCCCCATTCCTGAATTGTATGTGTCCTACGACTCTGCGCAGAAACTGAAGCTAGAGGCCGGGGATCTTCCAAGCTGGGACCTGACAGCGCGTCAGGTTTGCGATCTGGAACTGCTGATGAATGGTGGCTTCAACCCTTTGAAAGGGTTCTTGGGCCAAGCCGATTACGACAGCGTTGTCGAGACCATGCGCCTTGCGGATGGAACGCTTTGGCCGATGCCCATTACCTTGGATGTGTCGGAAGAGTTTTCGGGGAAGATCTCTGAAGGGCAGGATATTGCGCTGCGCGATCCCGAAGGTGTGATCCTGGCGATTTTGTCGGTCAGCGATATCTATAGCCCTGACAAGGCCCGCGAGGCTGAAATGGTATACGGGGCAGATGATCTGGCCCACCCTGCGGTGAATTACCTGCATCATGTTGCGGGTCCGGTCTATTTTGGCGGCCAGATCACCGGGCTTCAGCAGCCGGTGCATTTTGATTTCCGGGCGCGGCGTGACACCCCGAACGAGCTGCGGGCCTATTTCCGCAAGCTTGGCTGGCGCAAAGTTGTGGCGTTCCAAACCCGCAATCCCCTGCACCGCGCCCACCAGGAACTGACCTTCCGCGCCGCCAAAGAGGCCCAGGCCAATTTGCTGATCCATCCCGTGGTTGGCCTGACCAAACCGGGCGATGTTGATCACTTTACCCGCGTGCGCTGTTACGAGGCGGTCTTGGATCAGTACCCATCGGCGACGACCTCTATGTCCTTGTTGAATTTGGCCATGCGGATGGCGGGACCCCGCGAAGCGGTCTGGCATGGTCTGATCCGCAAGAACCACGGCTGTACCCATTTCATCGTGGGCCGGGATCATGCGGGCCCTGGGAAAAATTCGGCCGGCGAGGATTTCTACGGTCCCTATGATGCGCAGGATCTGTTCCGGACCCATCAGGATGAAATGGGCATCGAAATGGTCGATTTTAAGCACATGGTCTATGTGCAGGATCGCGCCCAATACGAGCCCGCAGATGAGATTGCAGACAAGGATGACGTCACAATCCTGAATATTTCGGGCACAGAGCTGCGGCGCCGTCTGCGCGAAGGCCTGGAAATCCCGGAATGGTTCAGCTTCCCTCAGGTGGTGGCCGAGCTGCGCCGGACCTCCCCTCCCCGGGCCAAGCAAGGGTTCACGGTTTTCTTCACCGGGCTGTCTGGCTCTGGCAAGTCAACCGTTGCCAATGCGATCATGGTAAAGCTGATGGAAATGGGCGGTCGGCCTGTGACGCTTTTGGATGGTGATGTTGTGCGTAAGAACCTGTCCAGCGAGCTGGGCTTTTCCAAAGAGCACCGGGATCTGAACATCCGTCGTATCGGCTATGTCGCGTCGGAAATCACGAAAAATGGCGGCATCGCGATCTGTGCACCAATTGCGCCTTATGCGGCGACCCGCCGTGCCGTGCGCGAAGATATTGAAGCCTTTGGCGCCTTTATTGAGGTGCATGTGGGCACTTCGTTGGAGGAATGCGAACGGCGAGACCGAAAGGGTCTGTATAAGCTGGCCCGCGAAGGCAAGATCAAAGAGTTCACAGGCATTTCAGATCCCTATGAAGCGCCCGAGGCCCCAGAGCTGTTTTTGGACACCGAAGGAACGGATGTCGACTATTGCGCCCAGCAGGTGCTGTTGAAGCTGGAAGCTATGGGATTGGTCGCAGGCTAGGGTCAGGCCTCTAGGGCCGCGGGCTTTTGGGTCGGCGTCTATAAGGCGGCGGCCCAGAACCTATAACGGGCTTGGCCGGTCAGTTCTTGGGTAAGGCCCAGCTGTGTAAGCCGCTGCAACCCGCGTTGACAGCTGGCCTTAGAAGCCCCGGTTTCGGCCTGAGCCAAGGGGACGGATAGCGTGGGAAATTTTAACAGAGCATCCACAAGCTTGGCCGGGGTTGCGCCGGATTGCTGCGCCAACTGTGCGTGTGCGCTGTCCAGCCAGGTGTGAATCCGGGCCAGCTCCATCAGGCAGGCCTGTACACTGCGCTGGATCGCCTCAAGCCACGGGGCCAGACCGTTTAACCCCATCTCGGTTCTTTGGGCTGCGCGCAGGCTAAGATCGGGACCGCCGATACACAGGGCCGCCACAATCGGTTCCAAAAGCTGATCGCCAACCAAACCGGTAGAGCGCAAAAGCGCTGTGGCATATCCCGCCTGGGTCAGGGGGTGGGCCTGGAATGTTGTCACAGTCTGACGCCATGTCTCGGCCTGGGTTGCGAATTCATCACTGCCCCGGCGGTCAAAAAACGCGCCGGGGTCGCGCAGGGGGTCCCCCGCCGAGGTGATGCGCCGAAGGCCCCAATTTGCGCGGGCCAGCTCCATCGCGTCATCCCCGCTGGGCAGTCGGCCGGCGCGATAAAGCGCCAAACGCTCCGGTCCAAGGCGCAGTCCATCCAAGGCCAGTTGCGCTGTTATCTCGCCCAGGGCCAGGCGCTCACGACATCCCGGCGGCAAGAACCGGATGCGTTCGCGCAGCCGTCCCAAAGCTTCTGTTGTGTCGGCAAGCAGACGGGCCTGCTGGTGTTCCTGGGCTTGCCAATCTGCAGGGTCGGGCCTGGCTGGGGTTTCCGCCAGAGGCCACGGAGGGCTTTCCGCCCCCATTTCTGCCAGGGGATCTGGCAAAAACCAAAGATCATCTTCATCAGATACTATCATATTTTCAATGGCTAGCATTTTTAAGGATCAAAATCACCACTAAATGATCCTGACTTCAGAGGTTCTATCCCTGGTCCGATCGCGCGGCTTTATTTGGTGCCTTAGATCGCTCAAAGCATTTGTTCTGGTGCCGCCCATCGCTGCAAAGAGGTTCTGTGGTTGATCCCATCCTATCTAAGACCGTTTTCAAACGACCGTTTACTGATGATCTTCTAAATTGTAAAAACCCCCATGGCTTTGATTGGATATGCACGGGTTTCAACAGAGGCCCAGGACACAGCGGCTCAAGAGGCCGCATTGCAGCAAGCAGGGTGCGATTACATCCGGCTAGAGCAAGCCTCTGGCGGGGATCGCGGGCGACCTGTGCTGCGGGCGGTGCTGGCGGGGCTTGCGCCGGGGGATACATTGGTTGTGGTGCGACTGGACCGTCTGGCGCGATCCTTGGGCCATTTGCTCGAGGTTATTGAAACCCTGGAAGCCAGAGGCGCGCATTTCAGATCTTTGTCTGATCCGGTGGACACGGCCAGCGCTCAGGGAAAATTTACGTTGCAGGTGCTGGGGGCTGCGGCGGAACTTGAACGAGCCTTGATCCGTGAACGCACCGTGGCCGGGTTGCAGGCGGCCCGCGCACAGGGGCGGATCGGGGGCAATCCGGGGTTGCGCTCTGGCGACGCCAAGGCCCGCAGAAAAATCGCGGCCGCGCGCAAGGCGGCCTATCTGGACAGTGTGATCGAGGGGGCGCAAACATGGGTGCCCTTCGTGCGCCGCATGCGGCCTCATACCCCTTGGGAGGATATCGCACGGGTGTTGACGGTCCAGGATCCGGCGCGCCCTTGGACGGTCTCGCGGTTGCGTCGGGCGGCCCGGGCCATGGTGCAAGAAGGGCTGCTGGATGGGGGGGTGATGGGACGGGCTCCGGCCCGCGCCCCGGAAGATCGATTGTTGGCGATTGTGGCCGGTATCAAAGGGGCCGATCCAAATATCACATTACAAGCTCTTGCGGATCGTTTGGAAGACTTGCGGGAACGCACCCCTCGGGGGGCGGTCAGATGGCAGGTCAGTTCGGTCAAGATGTTGCTGGATCGGGCCCGGACGCAGGGCCTATTGGCCGAGTGAGGCGCACCCAAAATGTTTCGCGTGCGAAACATTTGAACCTCGCAGGTTAGCTTTCAGAGGTTTTCGTTTTGTCGCCCTGACCGCTGCCCGTTGCTGTGGCCAAGGTGATTTTCAGATCAAGGACCAGGGACTGCAAGGCGATGTAATCAGCATCGCGCTTGGCCAGAACCTCGGGGTCGCTCATGTCGATTCCTTCAATCTGGGCCAGACCGCTGATCCCGGGGCGGATCTGTAGAACGCCACGGGCATTCCGGGCTGCGATCAGATCAGTTTGTACAGGAAGGCAGGGGCGCGGGCCAATCAGGCTCAGCTCTCCGCGCAGAATGTTCAAAACCTGGGGCAGCTCATCCAATTTGGTTGCGCGCAGAAAATGGCCGATCTTTGTAACCGCATCGGCGCTGACTTCGTGGGTGCCAGCCTGGGCGGTGCCCACGGCCATGGTTCGGAACTTGTAGCAGATAAAGGGTGCCCCATGGCGTCCGATCCGGGGTTGGGCAAAAATGCCGGGACCCGTCGAGGTCAGTTTGATTGCGATCCAAACCCCCAAAAGCGCCCACCAAAGCAGCCCGATCACCACAAGGGCAAAGCCCAGATCCATGATCCGTTTCAGGCCTCGATACACCAGATTGTTGTGCTGGCCGTCGGTGGGAATGGCCGTGTCTGCCCCCGCCATGATATGCGTCGCCAAGCGGTCCACATGCAGGGTTGGCTTCAGGGCGGCAAGGCCGGGCCAAAGCAGTCGTGACAGGGCTTTGGGCGCTGTGTTCAAGCGGGCAAGCTTGCCTGCAAAGCGGTCCCCGTAGACCAAGGGCAGATACAGGGTCGAGACCTCTATACCCGTGATCTGTTGAAGCTGGGCTGTGCCGGTGCGTTTACTGATCGCATAGGCGCTCTGTGTCGAGCGGTCCAAGGCCTGTACACTTGATATATCGACGAAACGCGTGATCCGGGCGGTTTTCGCAAGCTCTAGCACCTGGCGTTGAAAGACAACGTTGACCTGATGGGCCTGGGCTTGATCCTCGCCTGCATCAGAGTTGTGCACGGCCAGATGGACCAACAGATCAAAGCCCTGCCCTTGCTGTGCCAGATCCTCGTAAGAACAGGCGGCGTGGTCGGGAAATTGTGTTTTCAACCTGTCCGGTGTGCGGCCCACCAGCAAAAGCTCTGCGCCCGCAGAGTGCAGGCGGGGCACCAATTGCTGGCCGATGAAACCTGACGCGCCGGTGAGAACAATTTTTACCATTGGGGCCTCATGATTGCGCTGCTGGTCCGCGCGGGGTGTTGTTGGCCTGCCAGGCCAGGTCGACGAGATTTGGGTCCGGAGTGTATTGGAGCGGGGCGTCCTGCAGCAGCTGTCGCAAGGTCGGAATATCTTGTTCTAAACAGGCCACCTGCAGGCGCTCCAGCACCTGTTCGAGCGCGTTCTGAGGAAGGAAGGCCTCAGTGGCTGTTTTGATCCGTGGGTGCGCCGTTACGTGCGCATCCTCGGCAATCAGCAATTCCTCATACAGTTTTTCACCGGGGCGCAGCTGGGTGAAGCATATCTCTATATCGCCGCCGGTGTTCTCTGTTCCCCGAATAAAGGGGGTCATGCCGGACAGGCGAACCATGCGGTCGGCCAGATCCACGATTTTGACCGGCTGCCCCATGTCCAACACAAAGACATCACCGCCCTTTGCCATCGCGCCGGCCTGGATGACCAGTTGGGCCGCTTCCGGGATCGACATGAAATAGCGGGTAATCTCGGGATGGGTGACGGTTACAGGGCCGCCGCTGGCAATCTGGGCTCGAAACCGGGGAATGACCGACCCAGAAGAGCCCAGCACATTGCCAAACCGTACCATCGAGATCTGTGTGGTTGATTGCTGTGCGGCTTGGGCTTGGCAAATCAGCTCTGCCAGGCGTTTGGAGGCTCCCATCACATTGGTGGGGCGCACAGCTTTGTCGGTCGAGATCATAGTGAACGCTTCGACCTTATGGGCGATTGCGGCCTCCAGCAGGGTTTGGGTGCCAAAGACATTGTTGCGCAGCCCCTCGATCATATTCTGTTCGACCAGAGGCACATGCTTATAAGCTGCGGCGTGATAGATCGTTTGCACACCAAAACGCGAGATCACCGATGCAACACGGCGTGGAGTCTGTACGGACCCAATCATGGGTATGATATGCGGTGGGGCCTTCATCTGCGCCGCCATCGCCTGAAGCTCGTGGTCCAGGGAATACAAGGCCAGTTCCGATATGTCATATAAGAGCAAGGTCTTGGGGCTGTATGACAAGATTTGGCGGCACAGCTCGGACCCGATAGAGCCGCCTGCTCCGCTGACCATCACGACCTTGCCTGCGATGGCTTGGCCCATAAGGTCTGGCTTGGGGGGGACCGGATCGCGGCCCAACAGATCTTCGGGGGGCACTTCCCTGAATTCTGACAACGAAGCCCGGCCTGATACAATGTCTTCGATCTCTGGGATGGTTTGCACTTTGACGGACAGGGTTGCCAGTTGGGTGATGATTTGGTTCCGATGGTCGCGGCTGGCTTGGGGCAAAGCCAAAAGCACCAAAGAGATTCCGCTGGCCGCCACAAGCTCGGGCAACTGGTCCGGGGCATAGACACGCAAGCCGCCAATATCGGTGCCATGGAGATGGGGAGAATCATCGACGAACCCGATCGGTACATAGTCGCGCCCATGTCCCAAGACATGAATTAAAGACTCGCCCTGGTCATTGGCCCCATAAATCAGCACGGGGATGCGGCCCCGTTTTTGTTGCCGGAAAATCAAATCCCGCAGGGCAAAGCGTACACCGCCGACGGTGAGCAAGGCCAGCATCGCATAAATGCCCGGGACAGAACGGGGAACAAACAGGCCCAACAGTTGCGACGTCGCAAATAACAGCACAGCAGAAGATAGAATGCCCCAGAACATCGTCGTGAAGGCCCGCGAGGAAATATAGCGCACCAAGGCGCGGTAAAATCCGGTGCGAACAAAAATAAGCAAAGTGATTGGCAGAACGATGGCAAACGCGATCCATGGCTCTGGGTTGGTGATGAAATCAAAACTGTCGAGCCGCAGCGCCATGGCCAGCGTAAAGCTGGCCGCCAACAGCAGGCTGTCGACGGCCAATTGTACGCCGCGTTTGTACAGCCGAGGCAAGCGAACCAAGCTGTGCAGGCCGCGCTCAAAGTACTTGTGAAAAGTCAAAGACCCCTCCTGTCCCATGGCGTTGTGCGGGCTCCGTCACGGTGGCGTGGCGGGTGCAT
>SPJP01000059.1 GCA_006844665.1 Paracoccaceae bacterium | reverse complement strand
GCTGCGACCGAATTCAACATGAACGAGCCTATGTTGCTGGCCGAATGGGCCGGTCACGGCGTTGTCTATGGTGGGTCTTACACGACCAACCAGTATAAACTGATCTGTAACACTCCGATCACCACACTTGACGAGTTGAACGGCGCAAAGCTGCGTCTTCCTGGCCGTGCTCCTGCGGAATGGGCGAACTCTGCCGGTGCGGCGACCGTGTCTTTCAACACCAACGAACAGTACGGTGCCTTGGATAAGGGCGCGCTGACCTGCACCACGACGACTGCTGCCGATGCGTATGTCCGCAAGCTGTACGAAGTCGCGCCTCATGTCACTGACATGCCTATCACAATGTTCTGGGCGGGTCTGGGCCACGGTTACAACCCTGCGGTTTGGGCTGAGTTGACCGAAGATCAGCGTCAGGCTGCCCTTTACGCGGAAGCCGACGCAATGGCGGCGTTGATCGTGGATGGTACTTTGCTGGAAGAAGTTGAAGCCGAAGAGAACCTGAAAGCAGAAGGCGTGACGTTCCACGATCCTGCCGATGATCTTGCGGGCTCTATCGCGGCCTTCCGGGCAGCCCAGCCTGACAACGCTGTGCCGATCATTCAGGAAACCTATAACATCGCAGAAGCCGAGGCGCTGCTGGCACGGTTCCAGGCGACAATTGACAAGTGGGACGCCATTCTGGCCGATGTTCCTGTCGAGGACAAAGAAACACTTGCCGATCTGATCCGCACAGAGATCTACGACAAGCTCGACCTGTCCACATACGGCCTGTAATTAACCGCGCGAAACGCTCTTCCCCGGGCGTTCCAAACGGTTACGAAAGATGCGGCCACAATTTGCCTGTGGCCGCATCACCCATTGACCGACAGACCTAGTTCTGTGCTGTTTAGCTTTTTCTGCAATTTCTCAAAGGCATCCCGATGATCCTGAATGCCCTTTCTCGTCCGTTCGAATTGTTGGACCGCTTTGCGCGCTTGCAACTTGCGATCGCGGCCTTCGCGGTATTGGCCATTTTGCTGGCAATCTCTTTAGACGTGGTCCTGCGCACGACGTTAAGTGCGCCGTTGACCGGCACCATGGAAGTTGTGTCTTTCTATTGTATGATCCCGGTTGTTTTCCTGCCGATCATGATCCTAGAGGTGCGGGGCGAGCATATTGATACGGATCTGTTCTACCGGTTCTTCCCTGTGGCCGCCAAAAGGCTATCGGTGATTGTCTCGGGCCTTTTGTCGGTCGGGATTTACGGGCTTTTGACCTACATCACCTTCGAGCAGGCCGTGTCGTCCACGGGGCGGGGCGAGGTGGCAATGGGCGTCAACCTTATGCCGGTCTGGCCTGTGCGCTGGATTTTGCCCTTGGCCTTTGCAAGTTCGACCCTGGCGGCATGCGCGTTGACCATCCGCAATTTAAAAGGTGTGAAACAGGATGCTTGAAGATCTTGCACCGATACTTGTGGCATTAGGCGCATTGTTGTCGCTGATTGCTATTCGTGTTCCCATCGGTTTGTCGCTGATTGCGGTTTCTTTCGTTGGCATCGCCTATGAAATCAGCCTGCGCGCGGCGATCGGATCCCTTGCGCGCCTGCCTTATGACCTGGCGTCTAACTGGAGCTTTTCGGCCGTGCCGATGTTCCTGTTCATGGGCTATGTGGCGTCCGAGACGGGGTTGACCAGCGGGTTGTTCCGCGCTTCGCGGCAAGTCTTGGCCCGTTTGCCCGGCGCGTTGGCCTGTTCCAGCGTTTTGGCAAGCGCGCTGTTTGCGGCGGCGTCTGGATCGTCGGTTGCGACAGCTTCGGCCATGTCGAAAATTGCGATCCCCGAAATGCTGAGCCGCCGGTATGATCCGGGGCTTGCCTGCGGGACAATTGCGGCGTCGGGGACGTTGGGGTCATTGATCCCGCCAAGTATTCTGATGATCCTTTACGGCGTTTATTCGGACGTCTCGATCGGGGCGCTGTTCATGGCGGGCATCTTGCCCGGAATTGTATCGATGGTGATCTACATCGGCATGATCGTCACCCGCTGCAAACTGAACCCAAGCCTTGCAGGCGGTGATCAGGCCGAGGAGGAGCCCAGAGTGGGTGTTGGCCGATTGCTTATGGATATCGCGCCCCTTCCGATCCTTATCGCAATTGTTATGGGTTCGATTTCAATGGGTTGGGCGACACCGACCGAAGCTGGTGCCCTTGGAGCTTTCGGCGCAGTTTTGATCGCCGTTGCCTTGCGCACATTTTCGTTCGCTGGTTTCTGGTCAGCGTTAAAGCAATCTGCTTTGTCTTTTACGGCGATCTTCGTCATCATCATCGGCGGCGCGCTGCTGACCCGATATGCGGCCGTGGCTGGCTTGAACAAGGTGCTGGAACAGCTGTTCGTGGACAGCGCGGCTGGCCCCCTGGCGCTCATCATCGCGGTTTCGGTTCTTTATATAGTGCTGGGGATGTTTATCGACTCGATCGGTTTATTGCTGCTGACCGCGCCATTGGTTTTGCCATTGGCGGTATCATTAGACATGGACATGATCTGGTTCGGTATCATCCTGATCAAACTGTTGGAAATCGGGCTTATCACGCCCCCGGTCGGCCTAAATATCTTCGTGATCAAAAGCGCCCTTGGGGGCAAAGTTGCCCTGCCGACGATCTTTAAAGGGGTCACATGGTTCATCACCATGGACGTTCTGACCCTAGCGCTGCTTGTCGCCTTTCCGGCCATAACGCTTTGGTTGCCGGAGTTGATCTATGGTTGAGCTGCTTGCCCCTTCATCTTCTGACGCCAGGGCTGTATTCGAGGCGGTCACAAAGGCCTGTTTGGATCAGTTCGGGTTCCGTTTCCTGACCATTCTGAAAATACTGCCTGATCCGGTGAATGTTCTTCGGGTTCACAGCTCCTCGCCCGACGATTATCTGATTGGCGCGTTGAAACCGATGGGTAGAACGCCTTGGGGCAAGCTGGTGATAGATGACGGCCAAGCGTGGTTGGGCAATGGCGCGGACGAAGTGCTTTGGGCGTTTCCAGACGCTCAGTTGATCCTATCTAAAGGGTGCGAAGCCTGCGCTTGCGTGCCTGTGACGACTGCAGGCAAAACAATTGGCGTTCTGTCTTTGAATGCGGCTTTGAACGCATATACGACCGATGACCTGCACGAGATGAGCCGGGTTGCCCAGCTTTTGATCCCTGCTTTATGCGATTGAACCGCTGCTTTGGCGGCTGTGACTAAATCAAGCTAAGGAAGACCAAATGACTTCACTTCTAATCTCAAACGCCTGCATCGTTGACGGCACACAAGACCGACCCACAGATCCGATGCAGATCGCAATTGAGAACGGTAAGATCAAAGAGGTTGCACCGACGGTTTCTTTCGCCGCCGACGAACAGATCGACCTTAAGGGCTTTACTGTTATGCCCGGCTTGATCGACTGCCACGTTCATACCATTGCTGCCAGTGCCAATCTTGGGGCCAATGCGGCTGCACCTTCATCTTTGATTGCCGCCAAGTCTGCGCGGTTGATGAACCAAATGCTGATGCGGGGTTTCACCACTGTGCGGGATCTGGGCGGTGCCGACCGTGGCCTGCAACAGGCTGTCGAGGAAGGGTATTTCATTGCCCCTCGTCTGGTGATCTGCGGCAAAGCCCTTTCCCAAACCGGTGGACATACCGATTATCGCGGCCCTTATGACAACCGGCCTGTTGACTGGTACGCCAATCAGCTGGGCTCTATGGGCCGGATATGTGACGGCCTGCCAGAAGTGTTGCGCGCCGCCCGCGAGGAAATTAAATCCGGTGCCCAATTCATCAAGGTTATGGCCGATGGGGGCGTGTCTTCGCCTTCTGATCCTATTGGCTATTTGGTGTTCTCTGTCGAAGAGCTGAAGGCCCTGGTCGAGATCGCCGACAATTTCGGGACCTATGTTTCGGGGCATCTATATGCGGACGAGGCCATCGTCAGGGCCTTGGATTGCGGGATTACCTGTATCGAGCATGGCAACCTTATTGCCGATGACACCATCGCCCGCGTTGCCCGGGAAGGCGCGTTCGTTGTGCCGACGAACATCACCTATGATCTGCTAGCCCGTCGCGGGGCGGAATTTGGGCTGCAGCCTGCTTCGGTCGCCAAGATCGAAGATGTGCGTCTGCCTGGGTTGGAACGGCTGGTCAAAATGCACGAAGCAGGGGTTACAATGGGCTATGGGTCCGATCTGTTGGGCGGCATGCAGTCCGAACAATCTGGCGAGTTCCCCCTGCGCGGGCGCTATATTCCATCCCATGATGTGATCCGCTCTGCCACGCTGGACGCGGCCAAAGTGCTGCGGATGGAAGGGCAGATCGGTGCATTGGTGCCTGGTGCATTTGCCGATCTGATCGCGGTTGAGGGCAACCCGCTGGATAATCTGGATCTGTTGACCAATCAGGGCGCGCATATGCCGTTGATCCTGCAAAACGGCGTGGCCGTGAAACGCAGCGCTGCGCTATAGGCATGACGGACAAACCCGTCATGATGCTGTCTGGCGGCAATCGCGGCATTGGCTTGTGCATTGCGCGCGCGGCCCAAGCGCGGGGCTGGCATGTCAGCCTTGGGCTGCGTGACCCATCCGTCTTGCCAGAAGGGTTGGATCCAAGCTTAAGCGATTTGCACACCTATGACGCCCTTTCGCGCGGGGCCGAGGCTGAATGGGTCACAGCCACAGCCGCGCAACATGGTCGGGTCGATGCCGTTGTCGCTAGTGCGGGGTTGTTCACCGACACGTCGATTATCGAAGCCGAGGAGGCCGAGATTGACACGCTGCTAGAGGTCAACCTACGCGCCCCGCGTCGCTTGGCGCGTGCGGCATGGCCATGGCTGAAGGCGTCTGGGCGCGGACGGGTGGCAATCCTTGGGTCGCTTTCCGGAAAACGGGTCGCCTCAAAAGCCTCGGCGCTGTATTCCGTTAGCAAATTCGCCGCCATTGGCTTGGCCCATGCCTTGCGCCACGAAGGTTGGGATGACGGCATCCGGGCCACGGCGTTCTGTCCAGGCCTTGTCGCGACGCAAATGGGGGCCACTGCTGCTGGTGATGCCGTTGGTCCCGAGGCAATGACCCAACCTGACGAGGTCGCGCATTTGGTGCTAGAAGTCATCGGCCTTTCGAATACCGCCAGCATGGCCGAAATGCATATCAACTGGCGCACAGACGGTATTTTCTAGAAGAAAATAGCTCGAATAATCAAGGCTTTGGCGACAACTGTCGATCTGCTTTACATTGCAATCGCGTCAGCATGGCCGCGGCAATTCCTTTCCCCAAAAGTGAAAAAATTCACAGTCGCGACGGAAAACAGTGGCTACAGCGTTAAACTATCAATGACCCGTCAATAAGGAGATTTGGACTAATCCTCTTTTCCCCTGTTTGGCCCCAACGGCTGCTTTGCGGGTAGCTGAGGACGAAATTGTTCGGGTCCAGATATTGGATAAAGAAGAACCATCTTATGCCGCTTGAATGCCGAACCATCACCAGAGGACACCTGAATATGGCAATGTCTAAACCGATTGTGATCATCTGCCTAATGGCGATGTCTATTCCTACATTTGCCCTGGCGCACGACGACCACTGTGGCGCGGTTGCGGCTTCGGTCGCAGACGCAGGCTTTGATGATGAGGTCACCGTGACCTGTTCTGACAGCCACGCCATATTGACCTCGGATACCTATCCCGATCACGAGTTGATGACCGGTATCGTGGGCACAAACGAACAGGTGCCGGTGCCTGCGAATTATAGCGCGCCCATAATCCTTGCCCCAACCTTGAGCGGCAGCCCCCTGACGCGGGATGCCGCCTTGGGCGTCGCCATCAATGGGGTGCCAATTTATGACTACACTGGCGGCGGCGAAATGAGCCAGGCCGACCTTGCCCATCATCAGACCAGGCACGATACGGTGATCACGCAGCAGCTTGATGTCTGTGGTGGCCATGCCGGGCGCGGCGACGACTACCATTATCACGCCAAACCCGTTTGTATGATCGAACAGATGGCCAATGCCGGCGATGATGCGATCATTGGTTGGGCTTTTGATGGCTTCCCGATCTATGGCGATGCGAACCCCGACGGGTCTGCGATTGCAGATGGGGTGCTGGACGTTTGCAATGGTCAGAACGACGATACGTTCGGCTATCGATATCACACCTCGGCCGACGCCCCCTATATTGTTCAATGCCTTATGGGACAGGTCGCTGGCTTTGACGCATTGCCGCGCGTGCGCCCCTTGTCCGCTGCAAACGGCGGTGGTGCCGATCCGGGGCGCCCTCCGTCCGGAGGGGTTGAGAACCTTGTGTTTACGCAAAATGAAGGAGGCACCCGCAGCATGGACTATACCTATCAAGGTGATGCGTATTTCATTCGGTATGAACCAACCAGTGCCGATGGATGCTACAAGTTCACGACACAAACTGTCACCAATGGCGGCGAGCTGATGTCTGGCGAGTATTGCCGATGAACAAGTTTACTGCTGTATGCGCCATAGCCTCGATCTGCGTGTCATTCGCCACAGCTGGCGTCGCCCAAGAAGGCTTCACCCTGTCCAGCCCAGAAATTGAGGACGGAGGCCTGCTGCCGGATGCTTTAAAATGCACCCGTGACGGCGGTGATGGCGTATCGCCCCCGCTGGCTTGGACGAACGTTCCGGAAGGGACTGAAAGCCTGGCCGTGATCATGCACCACTATCCCAGGGGCACTGTTGCTGGGCGCGACGCCCCTAGTCAGTATTGGCTGTTGTGGAATATTCCGCCTGACACGTTAGGGCTGGAACGTGGCAACCCAGCGTCGATTGGCGATGAAGGATCTGACAAAGACCAACAGGCTACAGGATATACGCCGCCCTGTTCACCTGGGGGCGACGTCCATGAATACACAATAACGGCTTATGCCCTGGATGCGCCCCTTAGTAGTTTGCCTGCAAACGACGACATTTCCGTTGATTGGACAGCGTTGACAGAAGCCCTAGATGGAAAGGTGATCGCTGCGTCAGACATAAACTTTGGGAACTGAAGCGATCTTGGGATCAGGTTTGGACGACGACCTGCATGAGCCGTTGTTGGCGTTCATTGGTTAGGTTTTCTTTGCAAAATTCAAAAAACCGTCCAAAAGTGAGGCTGTTGCACGTGAGTTACATTCCCGCACATCGCAGAGTAAGCAGTGCCAAATATTCTTGCTATAGATGCAAAGAAACCCACAAGACTTAGTCATGGCAACAATATCTAGAGCGATTGCGATAGCATCAACTCTGACGATCGGGTTGGGTCTTGGCCTGCCTGTTTCGGCGCAAAGCGCATGTGTTCCTGCCTTGCCCACGGATGGAGACACGGTTGTCTGTCAAGGCACGGGGACTGGGATCGACCTGCCGCTGGTCAACAACATCACCCTGACGAACACGGGCACGATAAATGGTCCGATTGATTTAAACAACGGGCTTCGGCTTACCAACACTGGCACGATCGATGGCGGGGCGTCCAAAGGGATCGAGGCCGATGATGGCACCGTTCTGGACAACAGTGGTACGATTAATTCCAATGCCGATGATGGCGTAGAATTAAACGACAACAGCGTCGTGACCAACTCGGGCCGAATTACCGGCAATGATGATGGCGTTCGTATGAACGACGACGGGCAGTTGACCAACACCGGCTATATTAGCGGCTTCTCTGGCAACGGGGTCGAGTTCGATGAGAACGGTGTTTTGCTTAATTTCGGCACGATTACGTCGCTGAGTGACAACGATGGGGTCGAGGCCCAAAGCGGCAGTACTCTGACCAACCACGGTTCTGTGTTTGGGCATGGCGCAGGCAACGGGGTGCAAATGGAAGCTGGCACCCTGATCAACACCGGCACTATTGGGGTTAACGCATCCACTGTAGGGGACGGTGTGTTCGTGGTCGACAACGACGGTCCGACCGTGATCACCAATTCCGGTTCCATCTCGGGGCGACTGGGGGTCAATGTTTGGGTGGGCAACGCGCAAACCCAGACTTTGACAAACACCGGTCGGATTACTGGCGAAAGCGGCGCAGCTATCAATCTTGGCGCGGCAGACGACACATTCATCGCGGGGCCTGGCAGCGTGGTGTCGGGGAAAATCGACTTGGGCGCAGGTTCAGATACGTTCCGTACCGAAACAGACCTCGCAGGATTTTTCGATTTCGTAAGCGCGCCAGAGACCGTGCAGATCACCGGTCCTTTTGTGCAAAGCGGGTTGCAATTTGTGACCTTCGACAGAGCAATTCTAGGAAGCAGCGATGTGGGCAACGGCGCTGGGCCGGCGTTCGCGACCGCGCTTACATTTGGTTTACTGGACCGCCAGACAGTTCCTGTGCAGGCAAGCCAATCGGCTTTGCTAGACAGCAACGCTGGCGTTTGGTGGTCCGAGGGTGCTCTGGCTAGGGCAAGTGCCGATCTTGACGGCAGGCTGCAAGGCTATGACGGGTTTGAAACAGGACTGCGCCTGGGCTTTCAGCGCGCGCTTTCTAGCGACAGCGCTTGGGGTGTGGCGATTGGCCAAACCACGAAAAGCACCCACTTTCAGGACAATTTGCATCAGACCGACCAACGGACAAGCCTGATTGGCGTGCAGCGCAGCTGGCGCGTTGCGCGGGCGACCGAAGTTGTTTTGACAGGCTACGCGGGTCGGACAAGTTTCGAAATCACAGGGGATCCCCTGGCAATGGGCAATGGCCAGACAAGTGGCGCGCTTTACGGTCTTGGCGCGGGTGTCGCGCATGATCTTGCTGGCTTCAGTCTGAAGGCCGAAGCCAATTACGCAACCCAGCGGCTGGACGCCTATACTACGAATGGCTCAGCCGGTGCGACTATCGCCGCGCGCAATACCACCTCGGCCTCTGGGCGGGTGCGTGTGGAGCGCGACTTCGATTTGGCAGACGCCGCCCTGACGCCTTTCATGGAGCTGGCGTACCGGCAGGACCAGAACGACGATTACACCGCCACCGCTTTGGGTCAAACGACCACCTTCACTGATATCACACGCGGCGGAGGGATGTCTTGGCAAACTGGCGTGAGCTACTTGCGAAGCCTCGACAATGGCGGAACTTTCCGTGCGGTGGCCGGTTTAGGCGGAGACAATGAACAAAGAGATGTCTGGTTGGGCCTGCGCTATGAGATCGCGCTAGGGCGCTAGGGATCCATTGATGTCAGCGACGCGGCATTGTTCATCGGTCGACCATCGAGCGGTGATATCAGTGACCTTTTTGGGCTAACCATCAAATGGCACGGCTGGCACGCTGTTTCCCAAAGCCCATGGCAAGCCTTTATTCCGAGAGGCGTTTGCAAAACTCGTTTAGACTAATCGATGTCCTGGATCGCGCCGGTTAGTGCTTTGGACAGGCTTTTGTAGAAGCGTCCATAAGCCTCGATCCGGGCCTTGGTTTCGTTGTGACTGTCAGGCATTTGCGCGGCTGTGCTGAAAATGTCCTTTTGAGCAGCATCCATGCGGGCGGCTACGCGTTCTATCATTCCTGAATAGGGGCTGTCGGACAGCTGAAAGAAATCCTGCCGTTCACCGTGGATTGCGACCCGTTTGATCAAGCGGCGATCTTCTAAAGAGCGCGTGGCAGAGCTGGCGCTGCCACGGCTGATCTTGAGCTGGCAAGCGATATCGCCGAACGCCATTGGCACGCCTTCCCAAACAAGCAAGCCAAACACGCGGCCCGCAATCTGGGTCAGCTCGCCCCCTTTCGAGATCAGGCCAATCTTTTCGATGAACTCTAGCCGAAGGGTTTCCACGCCTTTGCAATTGTCTGCGGAAGATGTGGTTTGCATTACGCCTCCTTCGGTTGGTTGGCACCCATCACGGACACCAAACCTTTGCGGACGCGCTCTTTCAACCCTTCAACTGCGCTGAACAGGGACGGCACAATAACCAGCGACAAAACTGTCGACAAAAGCAGCCCGCCGATCACAGCAACGGCCATTGGGGCGCGAAATTCGCCACCCTCGCCCAGGGCCAAAGCGCTGGGCACCATGCCTGCTGTCATGGCGATTGTGGTCATGATGATGGGGCGCGCCCGTTTATGGCCCGCGTCCATCATGGCTTTGTTCTTGTCGACGCCGTTTTCCATCGCTTGCAGGGCAAATTCCACCAACATGATCGCGTTCTTGGTCACGATGCCCATCAGCATTAAGAAACCAATCACAACGGATAAACCAATGCCCGCATCATACAGATACAGCGCAAAAATGGCTCCGCCGATTGCCAGTGGCAGCGACATCAGAATGGTCACAGGGGTTACAAAACTGGAGAACAGCAAAACAAGCACGACATAGACCAGCAAGATACCTGCGCCCATTGCCAAGGCGAATTGGGTAAAGACTTCGCCCATGATTTCGGCGTCGCCTGCTGCCTGAATGCGGGTGCCTTCAGGCATGGATTTGGCGATCGGCAGAGCATTCACAGCTTGGGTCGCTGGCCCCAAAAGGTAACCGTTTGACACGTCGGCTTCGACGCTTGTGCGGTATTGGCGGTCATATCGTTCGATCGAGGTTGGGCCTGTGGACAGGTCTACATTGGCGACCACGCCCAAAGGCACCGGGGCGCCTGTTGTGCTAGGAATGCGCAGGCCCGACATGCGGAACAAGTCCTCGCGCACATCTTTTTCCAACCGCACGACGATTGGGATCTGGCGTTCGCCGGTGTTGAACTTTGCCAAATTGCCGCCTGTTTCACCAATAGTCGCGATGCGCACGGTAGATGCCAAAGCGGCCGAGGTGATGCCCATTTCCGCTGCAAGTTCCGGGATAGGAGTGATTTGGATTTCCGGGCGCAGCAAGGACGCAGCGCTGGAGGCGCCCGAAATCTCTGGCAAAGCGTTCATTTCCTTTGCCAGCGCCAAAGCCGCCGAAGCGGTTGCAGAGGATTCGTCGCCCAGCACGCTGAGCTGCAGATCGCGGGAGCCGTCTTCCGATAGTACAAACAAGCGCACGTCTGGAATTGGCTTCAAGATCGCTTCCAGTTCATCGCTGATCTCGAACGAGCTGCGGTCGCGTTCGGATTTTGGCCCCAAGCTTATGGTCAGGGTCGCTTCACGCTCTTTGCCTTCAACAAAGACGGTCCGAACCTCGGGTACGGTTTTGATGATGTCGGTCACTTGGCGGGACACTGTGCGCGTCTCGCTCATCAGGGATCCGGGGGGCAGTTCGACGGAAACCAGGGTTCTGCCGGTGTCAGATTCCGGGACAAATTCTGTCGGCAGCAGGGTCGCCGAAAAGATCGAGCCTGCAAAGATCACAAGGGCCAGGACCAAGGTGATGAAGCGGTTGCGCAGGGTCCAGCCAAGCAGCCGCGTATAGCCGCGCATTAGGGGGCCGTCGGTTTCATCTTCGGGTTCGATCCCGTCTTTCAGGAAATAGGCCGCCATCATCGGGGTGATCAGCCGGGCCACCAAAAGCGAAAACAGAACGGCCACGGCAACGGTCAGGCCGAACTGTTTAAAGTACTGCCCGGCAATCCCCGACATAAAGCTGACCGGGGCAAAGACAGACACGATGGTAAAGCTGATGGCGACCACGGTCATGCCGATTTCGGTAGAGGCTTCTTCGGACGCTTCATAGGCGGGTTTGCCCATTTGAATATGCCTGACGATATTCTCGATCTCGACAATTGCGTCGTCCACCAAGATTCCTGTCACAAGGGTGATGCCCAGCAGCGAAACTGTGTTTAGCGAAAAGCCCAGGTAGTTCATCACGATAAAAGTTGGGATGATCGACAGGGGCAGGGCGACGGCGGTGATGATCGTTGCGCGCCAGTTTTTCAGGAACAAAAACACGACGATAATCGCCAAGGCGGCCCCTTCATACAGGGTGTCCATCGCCGAATGGTAATTGTCTTCGGTATAGACGGTTGCGTCGTCGATCAGTGAAAACGTGGCGTTTGGATAGGCTTCGCCCAGCTCTGTCAGTTTTTGTTTCGCATTGTCGCCTGCGGTCAGGTCACTGGACCCAGTGGCGCGGAAGATGCCAAAGGCCACAACAGGCTGGCCATTGAACATCGCGAAAGTGGTCGTTTCTGTCGATCCAAAGGACACGGTGCCCAACTGGTCCAGTCGGACAGAACGCCCGGAATTCAAGGTGATCGGGCTGCCGGCAAGTTCGTCTAGGCTGGCTGCACTGCCCAATGCCCGGATGGAATATTCCTGACCCGCCAAATCGCCAGAGCCGCCGCCTAGATCAATGTTGTTTTGCTGCAGTTGTCGGTTCACGTCGGATGCGGTCAAGCCAAGGGCCAACAGCCGATCTGGATCAAGTTCGACCTGAATGGCTTCGTCCGCGCCGCCGATGCGGCTGACCTTGCCGACGCCCTTCTGGCCTGTCAGCTCGCGCGCGACCACTTCGTCAACGAAATAGGACAGTTCCTCAATCGTGCGGGTTGGGTCTGAGACGGCGTAGCTAAGGATAGGGGCGCCGGTGACGTCTACGCGCTGTATGTTTGGTTCTGTAATGCTTTCGGGCAGATCGCCTTCAACACCAGCGACCGCATCTTTGATGTCGTTTAGGGCGCGGTCCGTGTCGACCTCTAGGTCGAATTCGATTGTGATGACGGCAAACCCATCAGAGGCCACGGCTGTCACATGGTTGACCCCGGATACATCGGACACGGCACTTTCGACGGGTTTGACGATTTGGTTGGCAATTTCCGAAGGGGCGGCACCAGCCTGCCCAATGCTTACGGTAACGATAGGGATGTCGATATTAGGGAATTGCGTGACTGGCAGACGAAAGAAGCCGACCAGTCCGACAATGACCAGAACCAAGAACATCGCCAAGGACGGAACGGGCTTGCGAATGGCCCAAATGGACATGTTCATTGCGCCTACTCCCCTGCAGCGGTTGGCAAGATCGGATTGATCTGATCGCCGTCGCCAAAGAAAGACCCGGCCTTTGCGACGACCAGTTCGTCTAGGTCCAAGCCGTCTGCGATCTCGCGCCGGCCATCCCAGATCAGGCCTACGGTTACTGGGCGTCTTTCAAGGATCGTGTCGTTAACAACCAAAACAAAATCGCCGTTCGCGTCTGTCAAAACGGCAGAGTTCGGAACGGTCAGGGCATCGCGTTCAGCTGTGATGATCCAGCCGCTGACAAAAACGCCAGAGCGTAGGCCAGACAAGTCGGTTGGCGTGATGCGAATTGTGCCAAGGCGGTTCACCGGATCGACAGTGGGCGAGATCTGCCGGACTTGCCCGCTGACTTTGCCAATCCCTGCTACTGTCAGGTCGGTTGGGTCACCTTTGGAAATCATGCCTAGATCGGTTTCGATAACTTCAGCTTTGGCTTCGACGATGCCGTCTGTGATCATGCGAAAAATCGGCTCGCCCCCTGACGCTGCGATTG
Organism: Paracoccaceae bacterium; assembly: GCA_006844665.1. Taxonomy (GTDB): domain Bacteria; phylum Pseudomonadota; class Alphaproteobacteria; order Rhodobacterales; family Rhodobacteraceae; genus Dinoroseobacter. Next base: position 3,331 of record SPJP01000059.1, on the reverse strand, counting down.
CGCCGATCTGGCCATTCTTGGCTGAAATCAAGCCGTCCACGGGCGCGCGCAGCGTGGCGCGTTCCAGGTTCAGGGCCGCGATGTCCAATTGTGCTTGGGCTTGCTGTAGCTGAGCCTGGGCGACTGCCAGGCCATCGGTTGCAGATGCCAAAGCGGCATTCGCTGTCTGAGAATCTGCCAGCGCTTGGTCCAAAGCGGACTGAGTGGTTGTTCCGGCTTCGATAAGGCGTTGCGCGCGCGATAGGGCCGACGTCGTGCGTGTTGCTGTGGCTGTTGCCGAGGTGATTTGGTTTTGCGCTTGGGAAACGCTGGCTTGGGCGCGCGCGAATTCTGCCTGGGCTTGGGAATGTTGCGCTGTAAGGGTGCGGTTGTTCAGCGTCGCCAATACATCGCCTTTGGCTACAAGATCGCCAATATCAACTTCCAAAGTGTCGACGGTTGAGCCGCTTACTTGGGGGTAGATCAGGACCTCTTGCCGGGGAACCAGGGTTCCTGAAAATGGAATACGCTCGACCATATGGGCTTGCACGGCGGGTGCGACGGTAACCGAAGCAATCGATGGTGCCTTGCTTGTCTCTGGCTCTGATCCGCTGGCGAATGCACTTGAGAAGCTTAGGGAAAAGAGGATGGCCGCCGAGAGTAACGAATGGGAATGAAATCGTATCATGGAATTCTGTGTCCTAAGTGAACGCTTAGTGTCGACGTGGTGGGGCGTGAGAGATTTTAGACGGATCGAGAGCGCCCTTTGAGGCCTACTTAGGGGATTCGTTGCGAAGATCAATACTTTGTTCAGTCCAAACTGAACAAAGTATTGATGCAAAGCCCTGTCCACGGGGCGCGAAACCTTGTCCCGAGGCCTGTGCGAAATACATTTTCGCAACAATTGACGCTGGTTTGAATTCTGCTTTCGGAATATAGGATGCTCCCAGCCCCAAGAATTAGTCGCATAAGAAAACCGGAGATCTCAGGTGCCAGGACAACGCGCGATCGCAAGGCAAAGCTTACCCGATGTTATTGCCAATGACCTACGGGAACGAATTTTGAGCGGGCAATTGGTAGAAGGGGAAACCATTCGCCAGGAAAACCTGGCAACAGAATACGACGTTTCTCGGATGCCGATAAGGGAAGCTTTGAAGCAGCTTGATGCCGAAGGTTTGGTTATTTTGACCAACAACCGGGGCGCCAGCGTGGTCAAGCATTCCCTGCCGGAAATAGGAGAGCTGTTCGATCTGAGGACACTGGTCGAACTGGAGCTGTTTCGGCTGGCGATCCCAAAAATGACGCCGCAGCATTTTGAGTTATGTGCTGATCTGTTGCATCAGATGGACATGTCTTACACTGCAAATGATGTTCTGCGCTGGGGGGATCTGAACCGTCAGTTCCATGCGTCGTTATACGCAGCGGCAGGCTGTACGTTGACCATGGATTTCCTGCATCGGGTCAATCTGCAATCCGACCGATATGTTCGGATGCATTTAAGCGTGCTGCACCAGTTGGAAAACGCCAGAAAGGATCACCTGAAACTGTTGCAGCTTGCCGAGGCAGGCGATGTTGATGGAGGCTGCGCTTTCCTGCGGACCCATATTCAACGCGCCAAAACCCAATTGCTAGATCTGATCGCTGCAAAACGCGTAGCAGACGAGGCGGGTTAAGAGCAGTTCGCTGGTTTCAAGCGTCGTCATCCAGCAAAATGCGCGAGGCATTTCCTTTGTCGTCGTCATATTGGTCGGATCGAACAGTCCATAGAAACCCAGCCAGGCCCAAGCTGCCAAGGATCAGGGATACCGGAATCAAAACCACTAGAACATTCATTTGACCAACCTTACGCGACCTGAGTTGAGCAGCACTGTAATGGACGAGGCAGACATGGCCAGAGCTGCAGCCAATGGGGTGGCGTAGCCCGCCAAGGCGATGGGAACTGCGATACAGTTGTACAAAGCCGCAATTGCAAAGTTCTGTTTCGAAAGTTTCACCGCGAAGCGCGCCACGTTCAACATCAACGGCAGATCCGCAAAGCTATCCGTCAGCACTACAATATCCGCGGCACTTCGCGACGCGTCTAGGGCAGTCGCAGGCGCGATAGAGGCATGGGCCAAGGCCAAAGCCGCCGTGTCATTTAGCCCGTCGCCGATCATCAACACATGATGGCCTTCGTTTTCCAGGCGTTTCAGGTGCGCGACCTTGCCATCGGGCCGCGTCCCAGAGTGATATTTTAAGCCCAATTGGCCCGCCACTGCTTGGGCGGCAGGCTCGGTGTCGCCGGTTATCATTTGGGCGGGAAGGTCGAGTTTATTTAATGCGGGCTGTACCCCTTCGCGCAGGGCTTCGGAGACGATGATCTCTTGCGCAGGGGCGGTTCCTATCTGGTAGCCCAACCCAGGAAAAGATGCGCCCAGCCATAGGCCGCGACCCAACCGTATTTGGCAGCCGTCCAGGTCCCCTTCGATCCCATTGCCAGGCACTTCGACCAAAGAGGATAGATCCGCAGGGGGGATGCCGTGCAATACCCGTGCCAGGGCCCGCGACAAGGGATGGTCGGAGGCCTGGGCCAGCGCCTTGAGGGCTGCTTTTTCGTGTGTGTTCAGGCTTTGGGGTAAAGCCACGTTAGGTTGGGTCAATGTTCCGGTTTTATCAAACACGATCTGGTCGACCTCGGCCAAACGTTCCAAGGCGGTTGCGTGTTTCACCAAAAAACCGGCATTGAACAGCTTGCTGATAGCGGCGGTTGAAACAGCTGGGACCGCAAGGCCAAGGGCGCAGGGGCAGGTGATGATCAAAACCGAGATCGCGATATTCAGCGCCATGCGAGGGTCAGAGGTCACCGCAAGCCAGCCAAGGAACGCCGCAAGGGATAACAGGTGTACGGCAGGGGCATAGATCTGGGCGGCCTTGTCGGCCAGTGCTGTGTACGTATTGCGTCCGTTTTCAGCGGTTTCGACCATTGCCGCCATTCTGCGCAAGGAGGTGTCATCGCCCACGGCGGTCGCTTTGATCTTGATCGGGCTGGATTGATTGATCTCGCCCGCTTGAACGGGGGCATTTGCGACCAAGGCAACGGCTGCCGTTTCGCCGGTGACCAAGGACCGGTCAATCCACGCATGGTCCGACACGAGGGTTCCGTCGACCGGTACCCGAGTGCCAGAGGGAACAAGCACGGTGTCGCCAATGTGCAGGTCTGATGCTTTGACGGTTCGAGTGCCTGATGGCGTTACAAGCTGTGCGTTTTGAACCTCTAGCGCCGAAAGCTCTTTCGCGGCAGAGCGCGCGGCGCTGCGGGTGCGCTGATCCATGTAGCGCCCGACAAGCAAAAAGAACGTCAGGGAAAGGGCTG
>SPJP01000060.1 GCA_006844665.1 Paracoccaceae bacterium | reverse complement strand
AGCCTCGCCTTAAATGTCGGGCGCGAAGATCTGGCCGAAAGCAGCTGCGAAGCCATCGCCCAGATGGAAAACGAACGCGACCTGCGCACCAAAACCCTGGACCAGCTGGCCACCCAGATCCTGCGCCTGCGCAGCGCGGTTGAGGCCAGCCACCGCACCCTGCTGGATCTGCGTCAGGGCAATCTGCGGGCCCGGGCCCTGCGCCGCGAACAAGACATCCGCGCTCGTCTGGGCGGGGGCTTGCGCCACTACAATGCGGCCGAAGACGCCCGCGCCCTGATCGAAAAGGTGTTGGAGCGTGACGACCCGGCAGAGACCAGTCAGATCCTAGATGAAATCGAACAGGACCTTAGCCAAACCACCCCAGCAACCCGTCTGGAAGACGCAGGCTTTGGCCCCAAAACCCGCGCGACGGCCGCCGACGTCATGGCCCGCCTGCGTGCCCAATCCACCCCAACCAACAGCTAAACCCAGCCAAAGGAGCCCACCATGGACCGCAACGAAGACACCGGAACAATCACATTCTTTAACGGCGCGGGCGTCGTCATCGCCTATGTCATGCTGGGCGCGTCCCTGTGGCTCTCGCCCGATGTGCCGCTGTCGACCAAAGGCTACTGGGCCATTGCGGTTCTGATGCTGACGATCAGCCTGGTGAACTTCGTGAAATACCGCTTCGACGCCCGCATTTCCGCCGACCGCATCGCCAAACTGGAAGAGGCCCGCAACGAAAAGCTTTTGGGCGAGTATATCACCGACCCCAAAACCTAGCCTTCCCACCCATTATGCACGTTACCCCAACTTGGCCCGGAGAAATCCGGGCCCTTTTTTTGTCCAGGGTCAGTAACTTAGTCCTCTAACGGCACGACCCCACTGCCCAACGTCACGGCCCCCGGCACGATCACCTCAGCACACCAGCCCCCATGCCCGCGCAAGGCCGAATAACCGCCCTTGCCCAATGCGGCCTCCATCCGGCTGCAAGGCGCACAGACCGTGGTGATCTTTAGCACCGCCTCGCCCAACTGCACCCGGCGGCCCTTTAGGGCGCTCAGGTTCAGCCCCTCGACCACCAGATTGCGCCGCAAGATGTCAGGTTCCACAGGGCCGCGCCCCAGATAACTGCCAATCGCCGCCAGATGCTCGGCTTGTATCAAGGTTACCGCCCGCTTGCCCGCGCGCCCATGGTCGCCGTCCAGCCCTGCCGCCCCGATCTGCACCGCATCCACCACCTGCATATCCGCCAACCGCGCGCCCCGCAGCCCGATCCAGCGCACCCGGCCCGCTTGGGCATATCCCGCGATCAGTGCTGCCAATCCACCTTCCATCGTCACCCCTTCGCAACTCATTTCGCCCGCATGATTGCCCCGCGCCCGCGCCTCCGGTAAACCCCGACAAAACCCACACGATCCGGAGCATCCGAAAATGGCAGCCTATCAATACGTCTATCACATGGACGGTGTATCCAAAACATATCCCGGTGGCAAAAAGTGCTTTGAGAACATCAAGCTAAGCTTTCTGCCCGGCGTGAAAATCGGTGTTGTCGGCGTCAACGGCGCTGGTAAATCGACCCTGATGAAGATCATGGCTGGTCTGGACAAGGACTTTACCGGCGAAGCCTGGGCGGCCGAGGGCGCCAAAGTGGGCTATCTGCCTCAGGAACCCCATTTGGACGAATCCCTGAACGTGCGGGAAAACGTCATGCTTGGCGTGAAGGCCAAAAAGGACATCCTGGATCGCTATAACGAACTGGCGATGAACTATTCCGACGAAACCGCCGAGGAAATGGCAACCCTGCAGGACGAGATCGACGCCCAGAACCTGTGGGATCTGGACAGCCAGATCGACGTGGCGCTCGAAGCCCTGCGCTGCCCCCCCGATGAGGCGATGCCCGAAAACCTGTCGGGCGGCGAACGCCGCCGGGTCGCCTTGTGCAAATTGCTGCTCGAAGCGCCAGAAATGCTGCTGCTGGACGAACCGACCAACCACCTGGACGCCGAAACCATCGCCTGGCTGCAAAAGCACCTGATCGAGTACAAAGGCACCATCCTGATCGTCACCCACGACCGCTACTTCCTGGATGACATCACCGGCTGGATCCTGGAACTCGACCGTGGCCGCGGCATTCCATATGAGGGCAACTATTCCGCCTGGCTGGAACAAAAGGCCAAACGGCTAGAGCGTGAAGCCAAAGAAGACAAATCCCGTCAAAAGACGTTGGAGCGCGAATTGGAATGGATCCGCGCCGGGGCCAAGGCCCGTCAGGCCAAGCAAAAGGCCCGGATCAGCGCATACGAGGAACTCGCCGGTCAGTCCGAGCGTGAAAAGCTCAGCCGCGCCCAGATCATCATCCCCAACGGCCCCCGTCTGGGCCAAAAGGTGATCGAGGTGAACGGCCTGACCAAAGCCTACGGCGACAAGCTGCTGGTCGAGGACCTGTCCTTCGCCCTGCCCCCCGGCGGCATCGTCGGCGTGATCGGCCCCAACGGCGCGGGTAAATCCACCCTGTTCCGCATGCTGACCGGCCAGGAACAACCCGATGCCGGCACGGTTGAATATGGCGACACCGTTTCGCTGTCCTATGTCGACCAATCCCGCGATTCCCTGGACGGCGCGAAAACCGTCTGGGAAGAAATCAGCGACGGGGGCGAGATCATCCAACTGGGCGACGCGCAAATGAACTCCCGCGCCTATTGCTCGACCTTCAACTTCAAAGGCGGCGATCAGCAAAAGCCCGTCGGCCTGCTGTCGGGCGGTGAACGTAACCGTGTCCACATGGCCAAACTGCTGAAATCCGGCGGCAACGTGCTGCTGCTGGACGAACCAACCAACGACCTGGATGTCGAAACCCTGCGGGCCCTGGAAGACGCGATCGAAGATTTCGCAGGCTGCGCCGTAGTCATCAGCCACGACCGCTTCTTCCTCGACCGCCTCTGCACCCACATCCTGGCGTTTGAGGGCGACGCCCATGTGGAATGGTTCGAAGGCAACTTCGAGGCCTACGAAGAAGACAAAGTCCGCCGCCTTGGCCCAGACGCGCTAGAGCCGACACGGGTCAAATATAAGAAGTTCACCCGCTAATTTCGAACGTCAGTTCTATTACCAAGCGGAACGGCGGCCTTCGGGCCGCCGTACTTCATTCTGGTGCAGGCAATTCTTGCCTGGAAAACCATTCAAACTCACACAGCATCACAACCCCGTGGGCGCTCTACCCGGGTGGATCTTGTCCTCGTAGGGTGCGGCCATGAAACATTTGTTTGGCCTTGTGCTCCCGCTTATCGTTGCTGCCCTTGCGGCCGCCTTCGCCGTTCCCTTCGCGCTGGGTGCGCATCCCCAATGGGCGATTACCGTGATTTTAATCGGCACCCCGCTGGGCATCGTGGTCGGTTGGGCGACCAGTTGGATACCCCCGCTGCCCCGGCTCATCGCGGCCATTGTCCTGACGCTCGCCGCCTTTGCGACCGCCCGCTACGGCCGGGCTGAATTCGGGGCGTCTTTTGCCGAAGACGTGTTCGCGGGCCAGCTCTGGCATTTCGGCTGGATCTCGACCTGCGGCTTTGCAGCCCTGACAGCATCCACTTTGGGCTACATCCTGTTCAACAGCTTCTCTTCCAGGTTCAAGTAGCCACCGATCTGCATTTGCACATAGGTCGCAAGGATCCGGTTGATCCGGCGGTGGTAGCCCTTGCCCATGGCCTTGAACAGTTTGACCACTGACTTGTCCAAATACAGGGTCACCTTTTCCTTGGGCTCTTCCACGTCAATATCGAACCCGATGGTGTGCCAAGCGTCGGGCGCGATCTCTCGGACTTGCAGGTCGATGTAATCTTCGGCCCGCAAACGCGCCACAGCGTCAAACAGGCGTTCTTCATGCATGCGTTCGGTTTTGGTCTTGGCTCTGGTCATTCTGGTCCCCTCGGATCTTTGCCCCATCACCTTGCCAAAAACCGGTTAACAAGGCCCAAAACCACCGCGCGGCGGCACCGACGCTAAACCGACGGAATACCGACGAAAAACAGTATTCTAAAAAAGCTTTCCTTGCTTTCTGGCCCAAACCCCCTATGTAGCCCTTAGCTAACTCTATCGACTTACCACTGTCTCCCTTCCACCGGCGCTCAGTTATCTTCGACTCAGACGACGCCGAGCTGCCGCACTCCGCGGGCAGCACAACTAGGAGACTACGGATATGGCCACTGGCACCGTAAAATGGTTCAACACAACTAAAGGCTTCGGCTTCATCGCACCTGACACAGGCGGCAAGGACGTGTTTGTACACATCTCTGCTGTTGAGCGCGCAGGCCTGACCTCGCTCGCCGACAACCAGAAAGTTACTTTCGATCTGGAATCCGGCCGTGACGGTCGCGAGAACGCAGCGAACATCCAACTGGCATAAGCCGTTGATGTGACGAATTAAAAAGGGGCGTGACCTGCGGGTTGCGCCCTTTTTCTTTGGCAAAATGCCTTGACGGGCCGCGCGATAGATGCACCTTTTGGGGCTCCTGAGGGGGGTCCAATGCATCAGCCAGTTATCAGCGGAACCGGGGTCTTTACCCCTGACCAGATCATCACCAATGCCGAACTGGTGACCGCCTTCAACGCCTATGCCGACCGGTATAATGCCGAAAATGCAGAAGCCATAGCAGCAGGCCAGGTCGAGGCGAAAGCCCATTCCAGCCCTGAATTTATCTTTAATGCCAGCGGGATAGAACGGCGCTATGTCATGGACAAAGCGGGCGTTCTGAACCCCGATGTAATGCATCCCCTTCTGGAAAAACGCCCGGACGACTCCCCCAGCCTGATGGCCGAAATGGCGGTCACAGCGGCCAACCAAGCCCTTGAAAAAGCGGAAAGATCCGGGGCCGAGGTCGATCTGATCATTGTCGCCGCCAGCAACCACGAACGCGCCTATCCCGCCATCTCGATCGAGGTTCAGGACCTCCTGTCCAGCCCCGGATTCGCCTTTGATATGAATGTCGCCTGCTCCTCGGCCACGTTCGGAATTCAAGCCGCCGCCGACATGATCCGCGCAGGATCGGCTACCCGCGCATTGGTGCTTAACCCCGAGATTTGCAGCGCCCATCTGGAATGGCGCGACCGGGATTGCCACTTCATTTTCGGCGACGTCGCCACCGCCACTTTGATCGAGCGCCAAGCCGACGCAAAGGGGGCCTATTTCACCATCAACTCGACCCGCTGCGCCACCCAATTTTCCAATAATATACGCAATAACAACGGCTTCCTGCGCCGCAGCTACCCCGAAGGACTGACCGATCAGCGCGATATGCAGTTCATGCAAAACGGCCGCAAAGTGTTCAAAGAGGTCCTACCTTTGGTCAGTGCTCATATCGCCCAGCATATGGACTCCGAAGGCGTCACCCAGGATCAACTGTCCCGGCTTTGGCTGCATCAGGCCAACAAATCCATGAATGATTTCATCGGCAAAAAGGTCCTGGGCCGCACCCCTGATCCGTCCGAGCAGCCCAACATCCTGCAAGACTACGCCAACACCTCCTCCGCCGGGTCGATCATCGCCTTTTCGCAGTTCTCTGATGATATGCAGGACGGCGACACCGGGCTGATTTGTTCCTTTGGTGCGGGCTATTCGGTCGGCTCGGTCCTTCTGACACGCCACGTGCCCAAGGCTTAAGTAAACACCCCCTGCAGGCGATTTCCGCTATGGACAAGTCTTTCATTTTACTGTGATAATTCGGCCTTATTTGCTGAAATTATTTTGAAACGCGCGTGGTTGGGGTTTGAAACACTACGACATTCTGGTGGTCGGATCGGGCCCCGCAGGATCGGCTGCGGCCATCACGGCAGCCAAGGCTGGCCTATCGGTCGGAGTGGTCGACAAGGCCAGTTTCCCCCGCGCCAAACTCTGCGGCGGGCTGATCACCGGACGCTCGGCCAAAGCCCTGGATCATGTGTTCGGGCTGACGCTGGATCCGGACCTTTTCTACCGGTCGACCCATATCCGGTTCCTGTCAGACGGCACGCTGTTGTCAGAAATCACCGACGCCCCCGACATGTACCTGACACAACGCTGGGACTTTGACGCAGAGCTGCACAAAAGGGCCATTGCCGCCGGGGTGACAGCTTATCTGGGCCAGCCTTTCCGCGACGTAGACCTAGCCGCCCACACAGTGACCTTGCGCAATGGAACCACCCTTGGCTACCGTTGCCTGATCGGGGCCGATGGTGTCAGCTCACCGGTCGCTAAGGCCCTGTTTGGACAGGCTTATAACCCTAGGACCATCGGCTTCGGGTTTGAGGTCGAAGCCCCCCATGATCACCCCAAAAGCAGTGCTGTCGAGGTTGATTTTTCCGCCACCGATTGGGGCTATGGCTGGTCCTTTCCCAAGCCCAGCAGCCAGACCATCGGCGTTGGCGGGGTGCAATCGCGCAGCCCAAATATGGCCAGTGCCATGACCCGTTTTGTCAATCAAACCGGCGCGGACACCCACGGTGCCAAGCGCAAGGGGCATTTCCTGCCCTTCGGCGATTTCAGCAAAACCCCCGGCAAAGGCGCTGTACTGCTGGCCGGGGACGCGGCAGGCTTGGTGGACCCGATCACCGGTGAAGGCATCGCATTGGCCATAGAAAGCGGTCAGCTGGCCGCAAAGGCCGCGATAGACGCCCTGCACGCCAAGGCCCCAAAGACAGCCTATCGCCGCTACAAACGCGCCCTGCGGCCCATTCATCGCAGCCTGTCCCATGCCCGCCGTTGGCGCTGGATGATTTTTCCCAAAGCCACCCAACCCGCCTTTATTGCAGCCTTCACGCAGGGGTCGTCTATGCCCCGGCGCTATCTGGATTTACTGGCCGGTCGGCTAGAGTATTCCGATCTACATGGGATCTACCTACGGAAGCTGCCCAAAGCCGCTATGGCGTTACTTAGAAAGAGATTTTCATGACAACCCCTACCTTTTTCGGCTACGGCTCTTTGGTCAATACCAGCACCCATACCTACCAAGGCCACAGCCCTGCACGGGTCACGGGGTGGCGTCGGGTGTGGTGCCATGCCAACACACGCGAGGTCGCGTTTCTTAGTGTTCACCGAGTGGATGGCGGGCAGATTGATGGGTTGGTCGCCTCGGTCCCCGACGCAGATTGGGCCGCCTTGGACGAGCGGGAATACGGCTACAGACGCCACCCTTTGGATCCCGCCCATGTGCAGCTAGAAGGCCCCGCGCCGCAGGATCCACATATCTATCAAGCGGATCCGGACATGATCCAGGATCCAAGCGTCGGGCACCCTATTTTGCTGACTTATCTGGACGTTGTCACCCAAGGGTTTCTGCGGGTGTTCGGCCCGGACGGCGCGCGGGCGTTCTACACCAGCACCGATGGCTGGGGCCCGATCCTGGACGACCGCGCCGCACCCATTTATCCCCGCGCGCAGACTTTAAGCACGCAGGAAACCCAGTTCGTAGATCAACAGATCGCGCTGTTACCGTCGGTGATACAGCAGCTGTAGCATCCGGGTGCTGTGACGTGTGGGGTCGTGCTCTGGCAGGTCTGGCTTGGACATCAAACGCTCGGTCAAGACCCAGGCCAGCACACCGAACAGCAAGCCGCCCACCGCCTGGCCGATCAGCACGCCGGACGCGCCCAGCCATGCCGAAAACAGGATCACGAAGGGGATGGTTCCAAGGGTGTGACGCCCCCAGTTCAGCCATGTGGAATAGAACGGGTGGCCCAGATTATTGAAGGCCGCGTTGCTGACAAACAGGGTTCCGTTAAAGAAAAACACCAAGGCCAGCGGGCCGCAGAACAGATATACAAGCTCGCGGGCCTGGCCGGTGGCGCTGAACAGATCCGCGATGGGCGAGCGGAATAGAAACAGCACCAAAGCCGCCGCCACCACGTAAAGAGCTGTAAACAAAAGCCCTGCTCGGAAAGCGCCCTTGACCCGGTCAGGCAGGTTCGCCCCAAAATTCTGGCCGATGATCGGCCCAACAGCCCCAGACAGCGCAAAGATAACGCCAAAAGCAACGGGTGTCAGACGGCCCACCATGGCCATACCTGCCACCGCGTCCTCGCCATAACTTGCCATGGCGCGGGTGACATAGGCCTGGCCAATCGGGGTGGCCAGCTGGGTCAGAATCGCCGGTCCCGCAATCGCAACCACCGGGCTGATATCGGCCTTTAGCCCCTCGACCGAGGGCTTGTTCAGCCCACCGTGATATTTAAAGATCGGGATCAGTGCCACGGCACCCATGGTTATTCGCGATGCGACCGAGGCGAGTGCCGCGCCAGTCAGATCCATGTCCAACCCAAAGATCAGGATCGGGTCCAGCACCGCGTTCACAACGCCCGCCCAGATCGTGGCCATCATGGCGCGGCTGGCATCCCCATGGGACCGCAAGATCGCGCCGCCAATCATGCCGATCATCATCAAAGGCAGGCTGGGCACGATGATTTGCAGGTAATGCACCGCCAAGTCTGCGGTATTGCCGGTAGCCCCCAGCAACCCCACAAGAAAGCCCAAATTCATCCAGACAATGGCTGCGAATACCGCGCCAAAACCAACCGCGAACACCAGAACGTTGCTGGCCCGAGAGCGCGCCAGATCGTCATCTCCGGCCCCCAGCGCGCGGGCCACAAGGGCCCCCGCTGCAATCGCCATGCCAATCCCAAACGAGGTGGTAAAAAACAGCACCGCCCCGGCATATCCAACCGCCGCAGCCAGTTCCGAATGACCCAGCATCGAGATGAAGATCATATCAACCAGGTCGACCAGGAAGATCGCCACCAACCCGACCGAGGCCGTCAGCGACATGGTCGAGACATGGCCAAACAGGCCGCCGGTTAGAAACTTTGCTTGTGTGTCAGACATCACGGCCCCCTCCCTTTTGTTCCGGCCAACAATCAGACCGTTCAGCGATTTGAAACAAGGGTGCCGTGACGGAACCCTAGGTTTTTGGTTTGGCCTGCATCAGCGGCATGAACTCGGCCATTTCCGGGCCCTTCGCGCGGCCTGTCAGGGCTTTGCGCAAGGGCATGAACAAGGATTTGCCCTTGCGGCCCGTCGTGGCTTTCATTTGGCCAGTCCAGTCGGACCAAGTGGTCGCCGTAAACGGCAGGTCGGGCAAGGCGGCCAATGCCTCGGACACGAAATCTGCGTCTTCGGCGTCGACCAAAGGCGTCGCGCCGTTTTGCAAGATCTGCCACCAGCCCGCCAAATCGGCGCGGGTTCCGATGTTGTCCCGGGTCAGCTGCCAGAACGCCTCGGCCTGATCGCCGGGCACACCTGCAGCGGCCACGTCATCCGCCACAGCGTCCAGCGCCATGCCAGACAGGGCGCGCGCTGTCAGCGGGCCCAGATCGTCCACGTCGAACTTGGTGGGGGCAGACCCGAACTGGTTGATGTCAAAGCCTTCGATCAGCTCTTCCATTGTGCTGCGCACCTCGACCGGCTGACTGGACCCAAGCCGCGCCATCAGGCTCAGCAGCGCCATAGGCTCGACCCCGTTTTCGCGCAGATCCCGCAGGGCCAATGTGCCAAGACGCTTGGACAGGCTTTCGCCTGCAGGGCCGGTCAGCAAGGAATGGTGGGCAAAGCTGGGCACAGTGCCGTCGATGGCCTGGATCATCTGGATCTGGGTCGCCGTGTTGGTCACGTGGTCCGAGCCGCGCACGACATGGGTCACGCCCATATCGGTGTCGTCCACGACCGAGGCCAAGGTATACAGCACCTGCCCGTCGCCCCGGATCAGAACCGGGTCGGACACGGACGCTGCGTCGATTGAAATGTCGCCCAACACGCCGTCAGTCCATTCGATCCGGGACTGATCCAGCTTGAACCGCCAATGGCCGGACCGTTCGGCCCGCAGCGCGTCTTTTTCCGCGTCACTCAAGGCCAAAGCGGCGCGGTCATAGACCGGGGGCTTGCCCATATTCAGTTGTTTCTTGCGCTTTAGGTCCAGCTCGGTCGGGGTTTCAAACGCCTCGTAAAACCGGCCCTTGGCGCGCAGATCGTCAGCGGCCGCAGCGTAGCGGTCCAGACGGGACGACTGGGTTTCGACCCGGTCCCATGTCAGGCCCAGCCATTCCAGATCCTGTTTGATCGCATCGACATATTCGGGCTTAGAGCGTTCGGGATCGGTGTCATCGATCCGCAGGATGAACGTGCCGCCAGCTTTGCGTGCGATCATGAAATTCATCAGCGCCGTGCGCAAATTGCCGACATGGATATAGCCGGTGGGGGACGGGGCAAAGCGTGTAACTGTCATCGAATAGGCCTAAATTTACTGCCCGATCTCTGTTCCACACAGGCGCGCCATTGTCCAGAACGCAGCCCTGCTGAAGGGGGCCCTAGACCGGGTGAACCTGCCATTTTTGCGCCAAGTCGTCCAAGCCCCTGCGGATCAACAGGCTCAAAACGTCCAAATCCACGTCGGCCAGCTTGTTGATGTTCAGGCAGGACTTGCCCTGTTTGTGCTTGCCCAGATCCTTCAAGATGTCCGAGAAATCGGCATATCCCGGCATGATATAAATGCTAAGGTTCGCCTTACGCGGGCTGAACCCCGTCGCCAGAAAGGACCCGCTGCGGCCGGACGCATAGGTATAATCGTAGCGCCCATAGCCAATGATGCTGCCGCCCCACATGCGCGGGGTATAACCGGTTATGTCGGAAAACAGCCCCTTCAACACAAAGGCATCCGTCCTGCGTTGTTCGGGCAGAACACCGCCCAGAAAGCCCGCGACATCGGCTGTGGTGGGTTGGGTTTTGTTTTCTGCCATCTGTGGCCCCTTTGGCTTTGGAATGCCTCCAGCATGGCCGCAAAAGCGGGTTTTGTTAAGCTCCGCCTATCCGCCGCTTGGATCACGCCAGCGGTTGGCGATGGGATAGCGGCGATCCAGCCAAAAAGCGCGCGGGGTCAGACGTGGGCCCGGGGCGGACTGAAAGCGTTTGTATTCACTGATATAAATCAAATGCTCCACCCGTTTGACAGTATCGTAGTCATAGCCCTTGGCCACCAGATCGGCGACGCTGGCGTCTTGATCGACCAACCCGTCCAGAATGCCATCCAGTACGTCATAGGGCGGCAAAGAATCGGCGTCTTTCTGGTCTGGGCGCAGCTCGGCCGAGGGGGGCTTGTCGATGATCCGAACCGGGATCACTTGGCCTTCGGGGCCCGCCATCCACGGCCGGTGGTTGGCATTGCGCCAGCGGCAGGTTTCGAACACCCGGGTTTTGTACAGGTCTTTGATCGGGTTATAGCCGCCCGCCATGTCGCCATAGATCGTGGCGTAACCAACGGCGACCTCGGATTTATTGCCGGTGGTCAACAACATCTCGCCGAACTTGTTGGACAGGGCCATCAGCAACACGCCGCGCAGGCGGGACTGGATGTTTTCTTCGGTCAGGTCGGGCTTGGTGCCTTCGAACAAGGGGGCCAGTACATCCGTCACCGCTGCCCGAGGGGCTGAGATCGGGACCGTGTCGTGGCGCACACCCAGCAGCCCGGCGCAGGCGGCGGCGTCTTCCAGCGAATCCGAAGACGTATATTCCGACGGAAGCATCACGCAGCGCACATTGTCCGCGCCCAGCGCATCCGTGGCGATGGTGGCGACCAGCGCCGAATCGATCCCGCCGGACATGCCCAGAAGCACCTTTTTGAAACCGGTTTTACCCATATAATCGCGCAGGCCTTCTACCATAACGCGATAATCTTGTTCCCAAACATCAGGGTGCGCGGTTTTCTGCGCATCTTCTGCCCGCCAGCCCTCTGGCGTGCGGACAAAATCCAGATGAGCGATTTCTGCATCGAACACAGGCAGCTTGGCCGCCAAGGCGCCACCGGGGTTCAGCACGAAAGAACCCCCGTCAAACACTTGATCATCCTGCCCGCCGATCATGTTCAGATAGACCAGCGGTAGGCCTGTTTCGACCACCCGCGCGACCATCAGATTAACCCGAGTGTCGAACTTGTCCCGGTGATAGGGCGAGCCATTGGGGACCAGCAAAATCTCGGCCCCGGTTTCCACCAGGGTTTCAGCTACGTCAGGCCACCACGCGTCCTCGCAAATCGGGGTGCCGATGCGGAGGGGACCCACGGTATAAGGCCCGTCGATATCGGCGGTCTGGAACAGGCGTTTTTCGTCGAAAACACCGTCATTGGGCAACATATGCTTGCGTATGATGGTGATTTTGCCGCCCTGGCACACTGCATAGACATTGAACAAACCGGTCTGATCCATCCACGGCGCGCCGATCCCCAAGGCGGGGCCATCCGCGCAATCGGCGGCCAGTTGGTGCAGCGCCTGCATCGCGTGTTCGACAAAGGCGGGCTTCATGACTAGGTCTTGGGTTTGGTAGCCCGTGACAAACATTTCCGGCAGGGCCAGCATGTCGCTGCCCGCTTGTTTCGCATCCGCCCACGCGGCGCGGGCCTGGTCGCAATTGGCCGCAATCGCGCCAACAGTCGGGTTAAGTTGGCCAATGCTCAGGCGGAATCTATTGGTCATGGCGGGCTCCTGAATTCATTCGGTATCTATCAGACCCAAGCGGAAGGGAAAGCGGGTTGCGGCAATTCTATCCACGTCATGCTGAAAACCGTTGTTTCGAGGGTTTCAGTCATTTACCTTTCGCCTTGGACACACCCGCCGATCCAAGGCGCTTGGCCATGTGAGGAAATGACGTGCAGCTATTCAACCGACCTTCTTTCAAGGTGCTGGGCCTGTGTGCAGGTCTTGGCTTTTTGGCGCTTAGCCCGGTCCTGCTGACAAGCAAGGCCATCGCCCAAGACGCTGTAACCGTGAAGCAATTCGACGATGGCGGCGTCTATGAAGGCACGTTCAAAGACGGGCGTCAGCACGGGCGCGGCACCTACCGGTTGCCAAACGGGTATGAATATTCCGGCGAATGGGTCGATGGCGAGATCCAGGGCCAAGGCACAGCGAAATTCGTTAACGGATCGGTCTATACCGGCGAGTTTGCCAACGGCAAACCGAACGGCCAAGGCAGCATCGTTTTCGGCGATGGTACAACTTATGAAGGCGAATGGCTGGACAGCCAGATGACCGGTCAAGGGGTTGCCAGCTATGCCGATGGGGCTGTGTATCAAGGCGGTTTCCTGAACGCGCGCCACCACGGCCGTGGCGTTTTGCAGGAACCATCGGGTTATGTTTATGACGGCGATTGGGTCGAGGGCGTGCGCGAAGGCAATGCCGTTGTGACCGAAGCGGACGGTGCTGTCTATGAAGGCACGATGGTCAAAGGAAAACGCTCGGGCGAGGGAAAAATCACCCTGCCGGACGGTCTGATCTATGTTGGCCAATGGGCTGACGGGCAGTTTAACGGTCAGGGAAACCTGACTTTTTCCAACAAAGACGTGTACGAAGGCAGCTTTTCCAACGGGCGGCGCGAAGGCATTGGCGTGATGACCTATGCCAACGGATTCGTCTACCAAGGCAGCTTTACGGATGACAAACGCGGCGGGATTGGCCGTTTCGAGGGGCCGGATGGGTTCTTGTACGAAGGCGCCTGGGAAGATGGCCAAATGGCCGGCGAAGGCAAGCTGACCTACCCTGACGGCTCGGTCTATGAGGGCAATTTTGCTGGCGGTCAGGCGGCCGGATCTGGGACCATTACCTACCCCGATGGCAGCACTTATGCGGGCGAATGGGCCAATGGTGTGATCGAGGGTAAGGGAGTAGCGACCTATGCCAACGGCGTTGTTTATGAAGGAGAATTCCTGAATGCGCAGACCCATGGGCAAGGCAAAATGACCTATGCGGACGGTTATGTCTATGAAGGCCAGTGGGAAGCGGGGCAACGTTCGGGTCAGGGCAAAGCGGTCTATCCGGACGGCACGGTCTATGAAGGCCAGTTCGCCAATGGGGTGCGCCAAGGCATTGGTTCCATTACGATTCCTGACGGGTTCCAATATACCGGCCAGTGGAAAGAAGGCGAAATCGACGGCCCCGGCACCGCGACCTATGCCAATGGCGATGTCTATGAGGGCATGTTCCGCGCCAGCAAGCGTTGGGGCACCGGCGTGATGCGCTATGCCTCGGGCGAGGTGGAAGAAGGCGAGTGGGAAAACGGCGCGCTGACCCAACCCGCAGAGCCTGAAGAACCCGCCGAGACGCCTTCGGACGGGTAATCGCCCGAAAAGCGATATGCACAATTAGTCAAAAATATGCCGAATTCGACCAGCGCGTCGTCGCCAAATAGCGCGGCCAAGCCGCTACCACGGCACCGTGTTGCCCGCCCAATCGAAGAACTGACCGGTCTGTTCAGGACCCAACCTTGAGAGAACGGAAACCAGATTTTGCGCAGCTGTTTGCGGGGGCACGGTCGGGTTGGTTGATTGGTATTTCTGGGTGAAGGACGTGGCCACGGTGCCGGGATGCAGGGCGACGCAGATGGAGTGTTTGTGGCTACTCGAATGCTCTATCGCCGCTGTGTGGACGATCTGGTTCAACGCCGCTTTGGCTGCGCGGTAGCTGTACCAGCCGCCCAATTCATTGTCGCCGATGGACCCGACCCGCGCCGACAGAACCGCAAAGACCGACCGACGGTCGCGGGGCAATAGGGCGGCTGCATGGCGCAGAACCAGCGCCGGGCCTGTGGCGTTCAGGGCGAACTGCGCCTGCATCCCATCCGCCGTTACAGCGCGCAGGGATTTTTCCGGGCTGTGGCCTGCGATTTCCAGCGCACCTGTGGCGACGAAAATCATATCATAGGGGCCGGACAACGCGCCCAGCACGGACTGGACCGAGGCCGCATCCGTTAGATCCAAACCATCCAAACTGCGCGAGAGGCCAGTGACCTGCACCCCTTGGGCGGCCAGGTGATGGGCGACGGCCCGGCCAATCCCGCCCGAGGCCCCGATGATCAAAGCGTTTTGCATCTGAATTTACCTAAGCGTCCCGCGCCATTCGTCAAATCTGGGCTTTTCTTTTGCGCAAAGGCGCGGCATAGATACCGCCATGACCAAGCAGATGACACAAAGCGTTCTCGCCCTGCTCCTACTTAGCCGCCTCTGAGCGTGCCTTTTGGCGCGACCGCTCAGAGGAGTTCACCGCGCCAAGCACCCCGGTCAAACACCCCCCGGATCAGATGAACACGGCTTAACAAGAGACTTTCAAAATGACTGATACATCCAAACAGGATCGCGTCGTAATTTTCGACACCACTTTGCGCGACGGCGAACAATCCCCCGGCGCCACGATGACCCATGTCGAAAAACTGGAAATTGCGTCGATGCTGGACGAAATGGGCGTCGATATCATCGAAGCAGGCTTTCCCATCGCAAGTGAAGGCGATTTTGCAGCGGTGAGCGAGATCGCCAAAAACTCGGTCAACAGCGTGATCTGCGGTTTGGCGCGGGCGCAATTCGGCGATATTGATCGCTGCTGGGAGGCGGTGAAACACGCAAATCGCCCGCGAATTCATACATTTATCGGCACCTCGCCCCTGCACCGGGCGATCCCGAACCTGACAATGGACGAAATGGCGGACCGTATCCACGAAACCGTCAGCCATGCGCGCAACCTGTGTGACAATGTGCAATGGTCACCGATGGATGCGACCCGGACCGAGCATGATTACCTGTGCCGGACCGTGGAAATCGCCATCAAGGCCGGTGCCACAACGATCAACATCCCTGACACTGTGGGCTACACCGCCCCCCGCGAAAGCGCCGATTTGATCCGGATGCTGTTGGAACGGGTGCCGGGCGCAGACAACGTGATTTTCGCCACCCATTGTCACAACGATCTGGGCATGGCGACTGCGAACTCTCTGGCTGCAGTGGAAGCAGGTGCGCGCCAGATCGAATGCACAATCAACGGCTTGGGCGAACGGGCGGGCAATACCGCGCTGGAAGAGGTCGTGATGGCCCTGAAAGTGCGCAATGATATCATGCCGTTCCAAACCGGGATCGATTCGACCAAACTGATCAATATCTCTCGCCGGGTGGCGGCTGTGTCTGGGTTTGAGGTGCAGTTCAACAAAGCCATCGTCGGCAAGAACGCCTTTGCCCATGAAAGCGGTATCCACCAGGATGGGATGCTGAAGAACGCCGAGACGTTCGAGATCATGCGCCCTGAGGACATCGGGTTGAAAGAAACCAATCTGGTGATGGGCAAGCATTCGGGCCGGGCTGCGTTGCGGTCCAAGCTGGCGGATCTGGGGTTCGAGCTGGCCGATAACCAGTTGAAGGACGTGTTTGTCCGGTTCAAAGCCCTGGCCGACCGCAAAAAGGAAATCTACGACGACGATCTGGTCGCCCTGATGCGTGACACCACGTCCGAGGAAGCAGACGAGCGGATCAAGGTGAAATTCCTGCGCGTGATCTGCGGCACGGAAGCGCCCCAAAGCGCGGATCTGACCCTGACCATTGACGGGGTGGATCACCAGATCACCGCCACAGGCGACGGTCCGGTCGATGCCTCGTTCAACGCGATCAAGGCTTTGTTCGAACATTCGGCCCGTTTGCAGCTGTATCAGGTCAGCGCCGTGACCGAAGGCACCGACGCCCAAGCCACCGTTAGCGTGCGGATGGAAGAAGACGGGCGCATCGTAACGGGGCAGTCGGCAGACACAGATACGGTCGTGGCCAGCGCCAAGGCTTATGTCCACGCCCTGAACCGCCTGATCGTGCGGCGCGAGAAAACCGGCAAGGACGCGAAAGAGATCAACTACAAAGACGCGGCTATCTAAATCGCTAGAAATTGGCGCAAACCGCACAAAGCGGGGCTGATCTATGGCCCTTCCACAACACTTTGTGGTGGGGACCAGCGAAATTGCGCCAATTTGACCCGAAGGGGACCTTTACCGCGCGCGGTTCAGGCCCCATATAGGATGGCATTATTCTGATGGGGAAATTGCGCCCGGATTCAGAAATAGATCAGGAATGTAGACACCCATGTTTGGTGGATTTGGCCTCTTTTCGTCAGATATGGCGATCGACCTTGGAACAGCGAATACCCTTGTTTACGTCAAGGGGAAGGGCATCGTTTTGAACGAACCTTCTGTTGTGGCTTACTCGAACAAAGAGGGTCGCAAACAGGTTCTGGCTGTTGGTGAAGACGCAAAGCTGATGTTGGGCCGGACGCCCGGCAGTATCGAGGCGATCCGCCCGATGCGCGAAGGGGTGATTGCGGACTTTGACGTTGCCGAAGAAATGATCAAGCATTTCATCCGCAAAGTTCACAAACGCACAACATTTACCAAGCCAAAAATCATCGTCTGTGTGCCCCATGGCGCGACCCCGGTGGAAAAACGCGCCATTCGCCAGTCGGTGCTGGGTGCGGGCGCGCGGCGGGCAGGCCTTATCGCCGAACCGATTGCTGCG
>SPJP01000057.1 GCA_006844665.1 Paracoccaceae bacterium | reverse complement strand
CGCCATTTGTAGAAACTCGCACTGCTCATCCCGTGTTCCCGGCAAAGCTCAGAGACCGGCACACCGCCCTCAGCCTGCTTCAACACCGCCATGATCTGCGCGTCGCTGTATCGTCCGTTCTTCATTCAAAATCTCCTCAGATATCTTGCCGAGAAAATTCTACTTTTGAACACCACTAATTTTAGGGGGGATTACCCAGCTTCTTAAGGAGGAGAGGGAAATCCTAAACTGAAGAGGATCAGGAAAGGCCCTAATGGGGCGTTTCTCCTCATCCTCCTCACTTTCTTCAAAACCAACAAAGTTGACCTCATTTGGCTGCATTCGTGGGAGACGTGGCGCAAGGCTGAGGAGGTAATCCTCGAATACATCAACGGTTTCTACAATCCGCGCTGTCGTCACTCAACATTGGGGTGGAAGAGCCCCGTCGCTTTCGAACCGACAATGGCCTAAACGAGCACCAGGGGCGGCACAAAAGCGGGGCAGGACCAACCTGCAGCCCCGCTTTTCGATGAAAATGATACTTCAAAACTGAGATGGCAGTCTGCGTCCAAGCGACCGTTGCTGCGTCTAGGACAGTACGTTTGCTAGTGGTTTTCGCCCAACAATCATGGGAAAGCGCTTTGTCTGCATAAGGTCATTTTCTCATGCACTTACCAGCCTCACACCATTTAGTTGAGTCTACCCTTTTGTGTTTCCCAAAACGAGTATTGAAACAAGAATTTTGTGTCAGCTGCGGCTAAAGCATGACTTTCAAATATACAACATTGACTTATCCAAGATGGACATGTGATCAGATGTTGGGACTTCTGCTTTTGGTCATGGGGATGACGAAGGCAACTAAAGATAGGGAATGGAAATGCGCGTAAAACTTCCTTTCGCGCCGTTGTTATTAGTTTTTGTGTTAGCTGGTTGTGACGGACTTACAGATAAAGCCAATGAAGAATCGTTGCAGGCCATCTTACAAAACGGTCCCGATGCAGAGGGGCTGGCCAAAAACCAAGAGCAGCTGAACACCGCCCTGAATCGCGATGATGCTGCGGGTCGCCTGGCTTCGGAATTGTCCAGCCAACGTACTCGTAACTCTGCAGATTTATCTTCTTTGATGGAAGCGTCCCTAGAGCGTAACGCAGCCATCGGACGTGCGGCGCAAGGCATCAACCGGGCCCAGGCGGACCGGCTGAACGCGATCTTTGGATATCTGCCGCAGGTGTCGATCACATTTCAGCAAGACAATCTTAGCCAAAAAGTCATCTCGTCTGACAACCAGGTTTTCCAACTTGGTAACGCGTCTTACGGGGTCAGCACCCAGCGTGTCGAGATTGCACAGCCCATCGTGGACCTGTCCCGGATCTGGAGCATTCGGATTGCGCGCTCAGCCCGGACACTTGCAGAAATCGAATATACCAAAGCTGTCAAAGACACGATGGCAGAGGTGTTTGACACGTATATGATCGCATATCAGGCGCAACAACGTGTGGGGCTGTTGTCTGAACGTTTGGAATTGCTTGATCGCCAAACCCAAGCGGCACGCGCCCAGACCGAAGCGGGGCAGGCTGATGATATTGGGGTGCAAACCTCTTTGTCGGACCAATCCTCACTGGCCGCGGAAATCGCTTTTGAACGCAGCAGGCTTGCGACGGCGCTTGGTACTCTTTCTCGTTTGTCTGGCACACGGGTGCGCAGCATTGGCACAGGTTCTTTGCCTAGCCCGAATGGCGCCGCACGCCGGTTAAGCGAAGACCGCGCCGTGGCCTTGGGAATGGAAGAGAACCCATCCATTATGGCCGCGGCCTTCCGTACCGTGATGTCCGATCTGGAAAACCGCAAGCAGCGGTTCGCCGATTTCGCCCCTGTGCTTAGTGCCTATGCGTCGCTAGAAAAAGAAGACCGGGGCAACAGCCGTTTTGGTGGCGGCTCGGTTACCGAAGACCAAACAATCGGCATTCGCCTAACCATTCCTGTGTTTAACGCAGCCGGAACGGGCATGGCCAGCCTGACCAGTGGTGTAAACACGCGGCTTTCTGTTGTTGAATATTTTGCCCTTCGGGACGAGATCGCAGCGCGCATCATCTCGACCCGTTCGCAAATCGAAGCGTTAGAAGAAGCGCAGCAAAACGCGGCTCAGGCTGCGCAAGAAGCGCGCGTGGCCTTGCAGCGGTCACAAAGCCGGGTGAATTCTGGCGAAGCGGCAGGGTTTGCGACCTTGTCTCATGCTTTGCGGGCTGTGTCCGCCGAAGAACGGGCCGTATTCTATCAGACAGAATATCTGCGGGCTTGGGGCCAGCTTCAATACCTGACGGGCGCGTCTTTGCGGAGGGCGATCAGATGACACTGTTCCAACGCTGTGCGGGAATTTGCGCGGCTGGTTTGGTGACATCCCTTGGAGCCGTCCAAGCACAGACCGCTGGCGGATTTTCTGCGGCGATCAACTGTACGATTTCACCATCGCGGCAAGTGGACCTGTCCGCCCCGTTCGACGGGGTGGTGGCCGACAGCTTTGTCGTTCCTGGACAGGAAGTCGCCGAAGGGGATTTGCTGTTTCGGTTGGATACCCGGTTCGAGCAAGCAGAACTGGCCGCAAGACAGCAGCGCATAGAACAACAAACCAGTATGGCTGGGCTGCAAGACCTAAGATCTGCCCAAGGCCGCAAGGTTGCTCGGCTGCGCCGCGCGTTGGCGCAAGGGGCGATTTCCTTTGCCGAATTTGAATCCGCTCAAATCGAACTGCACCGGCTGGATGTCGACGTGCAGCGCCTAGAAGATTCGATTGCCAGCGCTGAAATTGATATGGGGCCGTTGAAAACCCGTATCGATATGGCGGATGTTGTCAGCCCGGTCTCGGGCACAGTTGGGGAAGAGGTGCTAAATCCGGGCGAGACCACGATCGGAAAGCCGCTTTTGGCGCTTTACGTGCTGGATCCGTTGAAAATCGAAGCCTTTGTTCCATCGCAGCTGTTGGAAGCCGTCGTCGAAAAGGGGGCTGCGCAGCTTGTACAAGGCAATCCAAACGCGCCGGGGATAACGGCTAGCCTTAGCCACGTTTCACCAATCGCCGATTTTGCCTCCAACACAGTGTCGGTGTTCTTTGAACTCAGCACACCAAATGTAATGCCGGGAAGCCCATGCAAATTATCACTGGATTAATAACGGCGCTGCTTGGCGTAGTTGTCTCAAGCTCGGTCCTGGCGCAGGGTGTTGCCAGCGCTGGCATAAGCCATTCGTCGATCTATGGCACAACTGGGGACGTGTCCTTGGCATTCGGCGATCCGGCAACGTCAGACACAACCGGCAATATCAGCTATCGGGGCGGGCAGCAGGGGCAAGAGGCATCCTTGGATGTCCTGCACATGCTTCAAAACGGCTGGAATTTCGATCTGTCGCTGTCCTCTCAGGACTGGAAGGTCGACAGCTTTGCCGCCCACAGCTTGTCCGCGTCTCTGGCCAAGGACATTTCTTTGTTCAATGCTCAGTCCGCGCAGGTCGGCGCGTTCGTGGAATGGGACAATGTGTTTCGCGTAGATGCCGCCACATCAGCCGTTCTCACTCAGGATCTTGGCGTGTCGACGGCCGGTGGGCTATTTGCCCAGGCCACGTGGACCCAAGGTGCGCAAGACGGCTTTCAGCCAACCGAGATCCGCTCAAGCTTGACCACAACCGGCACCGTAGCCTTTGCCGGGGATCGCCGCTACGCATCGGCTGTCGCGCGTGCGCATTTCGATGCGCCTTTGAACGACACTTTCTTCATCCGCTCTTTCGCCCAAGCCGGTCATATTCAGGCGCTGGACGGGGGGCACGTTTCGGTGTTGGACCGTGTTTTTCTAGGCAGCACGAACCCGCGCGGTTTTGCCTATGGAGGCTTTGGCCCCACGGACACTGCCACAAACGCAGCGCTTGGCGGGACGGAATATTTAACCGGCAGTGTAGAGACGTTCGCCCGTCTGGGCCAACTGCCTGCTTTCCTTGGCGCATTCTATGATTTTGCCAAGCTGGACGTCGTGCCTGGGGCGGCTGCGGGCACCGTAACGGCAGATGGGCGCCTACGGGACAGCTACGGGCTTTCGTTCAATTGGGAAAACCGGTTCGGTGCGATCTCTGTGTCTTGGGCCCAAGCCAACACGACCTATCCCGGCGACGTAGGACAGAGCTTGGCCGTTCAATTGCATACGCAGTTCTGACGGGGAAATAGTTGGGGCTTTTCCCGTTCGTGAAAAAGACCTGAAAATGTTAAATATATTGTAGAGCCTGGCTCGCCAGTTTATTTAAGGCGAGAAAAGATCGGTGGCAATTGTATGAGTAAGACATCGCGTAAATCAGAGTTCAGTCCGGTCCCCCTAGAGCCGCGTCTGATGATGGACGGAAACCTGTCCTTCGATCTGTCGGACTCCACCGCTCTTACCAGCTCGATCTCGGGCATCGCTCAGGCGTTTGAAGAACAGTATTCCAGCGTCTCTGCCCTGTTTTCTGACTTTTCGGATGATGCGCAAGCAGTCTCGGCCTTGATCGAGGCGATGGGCAGCGAAGTTAAAGACAACGCCAGCCTTAATCCCATTGTCGAAGCCGTGGGACGGGTTGATGATGCTTTTGAGGGGCTGCGTGATCAGGTCGAAGCGCGCCTGACCAGCTTGCTAAGCTCTGCCCATAGTGGTTTGACGACCCAGCTTGATGCTATTCCCGGATCCTCGGCGATCACCCAGGCCGAAGTTGAAACCCTCTTTTCCGTCTCGAACTTTCTGGATGGGACGATTGGGGCAGATATCGACGCCTTTGTGACCGCCAAAAGCTTGGGCTCTGCGGATGCAGTGAATGATGCATTCAAAATTGTTACGGCTTTGGCTTCGGACACGTTTTCGATCGCATTGACCAATATTTCAGATGGGGCCGGGGGAGATCTGATTTCCTTCGCTGACAATGCGGGCAAGGTCACTGTTTCATTCAGCCTGCCAGAAATTGTCACCGATTTCACAAGCGTCGTCAGCGGCAAGATTCCGGGTTTGGATTTTGGCACCGGTCTGAACAGCGCATCCGGCGGCACCGATCTGTTCAGCTTTGACATCGCCCCGATTGTGGAGGTCGGCGGCAGCTTTGGGATTTCTAAAATCGGCTTCAATGCCGACAACATCCAACTGGCGCCCCTGGTTCAGCTGGGCGGCAACATTGATATCGGGTCCGCCTTTGATGTGCGTCTGGGTTTGTTGGATTTTTCGGTCACCTCGATCGAGGTTCTGGAATACCAGCTTGGGTTTGATTTCGGGGCAAGCGCAAATTTGGGGGCCGAGGTCACCGTGGGCGCGTCCCCCAGCTTTGATGTGTTTGCCGATGGGCTAAGCTTTGACGTGTCCCAAAAGGTCAAGGATTTCGGCGCCACGGAATTCACCGAGATTGCCGACGATACTCATTTTAACTTTCTTGCCGTGGAAATGACCGCTGGGCTAACCTTTGGCGGATCCACAAAGTCTATCGATGCGGGCCTTAGCCTTGGGTCGATCCTGAAATCCAGCACAGCCGTTGATCTGGCATCCCAAGCAGCAAGTGTCCTGGAAAACCTTGAATTTGGGTTGGAACTGGATACCAGCGGGTTGGGCCTAACCGGCGCCACAGCCGAAGCGATTGAAAAGGCCGTCCAGTCCCTGGTCGCGCTGGACGCCGAAGACATCGGCAACTTTCTGGTGTTTATCGAAGAACTGGTCACAGGCTTCTTAAGTGACGCAAGCCTGGACGTTCAGGTTCCCTTTACCGAGATCAGCACGGTTGATCTTGTGAACGAAGTCCGCGCCACGTTCAGCACATTGATCGACAAACTCGCGGTCTCGAACGAGGCGCTGGGATTTGTAGGCGGCGAATTTGCTGACGTGATTTCTCAAGTAGAAACGGAACAAGCAGGGGCTGTCCTAACCAGTGAAACAGCCGATGTGCTGGCAGGCTACAAAAGCTTTGACCTAACGGTGATTGACAGTTCGGGTCAGTCCGCAACCAAAACGATCACGCTGACGGGCACCGATGTCGTTGATACCGGCAAGACGGTCGATCAACGTTTGACCGCCCTGGCCAGCCTTATTGAGACTGAAATCGGCGTTGGTATTTCCTTGGCGGTCGCGGGCGGCGCATTGACCGCGACTTCTACTGGCGTTGGGGCCAAGACATTTGGGATTTCCCGGGCCACCAAGCTGGACGACGTTGTCGACAGCGCCTTTGGATTGCAAAACCTTGGGTTCAACCTGGGCCAAGTGCAAAACCAATTGCTGGATTACGCCGATAGCGCGACAGATATCGAAGGCGATGACTTTGTCCTGCGTATCAACAACGAAGCCGTCACCAGCATGAAGCTGGGTGATCTGGATGTAGACGCCCTCACCGGGATCGAAGAAGTCAGCTACACCTTCCTTGTCGACGGCGTCGAAACCATTTTGCGGCTGGAAAAGGATGGCGGATGGGCCACAAACCAGGATCTGGTCGATAGCCTGCAAGCTGAACTGGATGCAAAAGGCCTGAACATGGCCGCAGCTCTGGATGGCAGCGCGCTAAAACTTGAAACTGTCGCGAAATCTTTGGGCAGCTTCAATTTTTCATCGGTAGGAACCTCGGCCAGCTATGACGTTGTGATCGACGGGGTAACCCGCACACTGGCCGTATCAAAGGCATCGGGCTGGGCCTCTCAGGCCGATTTTCTGACAAGCCTGCAAGATGAAATCGACGCCCAAGGCCTTGGGTTTGTTGCCGATGTCGCGGGTGGAGTGCTGGAGCTGGCCGATAGTCGTCCGTTCGAGGCTGTGCCGATCCTGGACAGCTTTGTTGCAGCACCTACTTTCGAAAAATTGATAGAATTTGTCACGACCGAGCTTGGCAAAATCCTACCCGGCGCGCTTTTGGAACTCAGCGATGCTGGCGAAATGATCTTCCGGCTGGAAGGCATTGAAGGTTCTGCCTCTATCGGGGTCGACGACAATGTTCGCCTAGATTTGGATGATTTCGGGGTCGGTGGTATTTCCGGACTGTCCCTTGGCGGCAATATCGAAGCCGAGCTGGCAGGCAGCCTAAACGCCGCCATTGGCATCGACCTGGGTGCATTGGCCGATATCCTGACCGCAGGAGCGCCGACGACCCTGGCGGCTGCTGAAGATCTCGGCTCGGACCTGTTCAACAGCCTGCTTCAAGCGGTCTTTGTCGAAGATATCGGCCTGTCAGCCACCATCGACGCAGCGGCGAAAAACATCACCGGCGAAGCCGATCTTGGCTTGCTGAAGATCGAGCTGGGCAAAAACGATGCCAGCAAGAACGGCATGGCGGTGTCGGCAGGGTTGGAAATCGGGTTCGTCGGTCTGGACAGCGAGCTGGGCTACAATGACCGCATCTCGTTCGAAGCCCTGCGCAACCTGGCCCAATCCTCGGTCGCCGTTCAGGGCCCGCTTCTGCTTTCCACGCCGTCGGCAGGGATTGCATCGCTGCTGGGCACGTTGGATCTGGCCGGGCGCATTACTGTGGACGGCGAAGGCCATGCAACCACGAATACAGGCGACGCGATCAGTGATCTGACTCAGCTGAACAAAGTCGACCTTGCGACTTATGCCGGAACCGACCCGCTGGCCCAAATGATTTTCCAGATTGGCGACGTTTCGGTTTCAACCCTGGGGATCGAAGGGATCAATGAAGGCATCATTGACGGCATTAGCTTTACAATTCAGGATCTTAGCAATCCACTAGACACGTTTGACTACGCCCTTCTGGGCGACGGGGCCGATGCGCTCGATTCGATCAAGGCGCTGTCCAGCCTGGGCACAGGCGATATCCTAGACAGCCTGACCGCCATCGCGAACCTTCTAGAGGTCACCGCGACGACGCTAAAAGACACGCTGCCCTTCCTAGAGGCGGAAATCCCGGTTCTCAACTTTTCAATCCTCGACAGCTTGGATTTTGCGACGGATTTCCTGACCAAATTGCAGGAAATCCGCAACAATCCTCAGTCCGCTTTGGACGAGGTTAAGAACCAGCTGGAGGATGTCTTTGGGCAAGACACGGTTACCCTGTCTTGGAACGGGGATGACAAAGTTCTGGATATGGGCCTGTCGTTCAAGCTGCTGGAAGACGTGGCCAAGAATATCCCATTCCAGATTGATCTGGCCCAGATTTTGGCCGACCAGCTTAGCAGCTTTATCCCCGAAGAGCTTTTGGGCTTTGTGTCCGGCTTCGTGGATGCCAGTGGCTCTGGCAACCTAAAGTTTGATCCGCTTCTTAGCTTGGACTTTGCCTTTGGCTTGGACCTTGCGCCATTGTTGGCAACCCCAACGGACTTGGCGGCCGGGACAACCAAGCTGGAAGGCTTGTCCAGCGTGTCGTCGATAGTGCAGTCCGATGGTGGCGGTGCTGACTTCTCGATTTCCTTGCGCGACAATGACACCGGCACTGTCAAAGACGCCGAGCTGACCATCGACAGCGCATTGACGCTGGAAGAACAGATTGCAGCGATCAACGCCACACTGGCGACAAGCATCAATGCCACGACCCAGATGGTGTTTGACCCGGTAACCGGTATCGTCGGACTAGCTGACAGCGCTTCGGTAACCTTTGACAACACTGGCGTCCAAGCCTTGTTCGGGGCCGACACCGCACAATCGTCCGAGGTCAGCGGCGTGCACGAATTGGCGCTTGCCTTTGCAGACCCGGGCGCGGGCGGCGTATTTGAACTGGTGATCGGTTCCGAGACGATTATCTTTGAAATCACTGAAGAATCTGGCCGCGACGCGGCCGGGCTTGCTGCCGCGATCAACTCTGCAGCTGCGACGACGGCCATTTCCCGCGCGGTTCTGGGTGGCAACGTGCTGGTGCTGGATCAGATCTTTGATACCGCTGACGAAAGCGAAGCAACCGCGCCCTTCGTTGTGGCGTTTGAACCCGGCGCCATTGCCGATTTTGCGGCTGCCCAGACCTTTGATATTCCCGTCGCAGGCGGCTTGGTGTCTGTGGATGTCGAAGCAGAAGTGGGCCGTAGCGAAGAAGACCTGATCGAGGCGACGAATAACGCGATCCTTAGCAAGCTTGGCGAACTTGGCCTGCTGACCGGGACCGCGACGCCGGGCATAAGCCTGAACCTGACCAACCTTATCAGCGCGTTTGAAGACGGCGGCGTTGTGAAACTGCGCGCTACGAATTTCGCCACAGCCTCTGGCTACGATGCGACCAGCTTTTCTGTCCAAGGGCTAGAAAACTCGCCCGACCAAACGCTGTCATTCACCGAACTCAACGGCTCTAATGCCATGCGGTTGCTGGGTTTTGCCTCCAGCGGGTCCAGCACCTTGTCTACCTTCGATGGCGAAGCGCTGTATGAGGCCGTAGATCGCGGCGCACCCCGTGTATTCATCGACACCGCGAAATCGGGCATCGCCTTTGATTTCATTGCCGGGGTCGATAATGGCCTGAACCTGTCGCTGGGCCTTGGCCCGATTGCCATTCAAGTAGTTGACGGCAAAGCGCTGCTGAATTCCGGGGACGGCACCGGCGGACCAGCGCATCTGGGCTTTAAATTGAACGACATCGATGGCGATGACAACGACGGCCAATATGACGTGGCCCATCTGGCCTCGATCCGGGGCGACGAAGATGTCGACTTCACCCAACTTCTGGAATTCGACGTCCAAATCGGTATCAATATTGATCTGCCTTTCGGCGACACCCTTGGCATTTTCGATTCCACTAAGCACGGGCTAAAGTGGCAGACCGAGATGTTGGCGATGGTCGACGGCGCAAGCTGGGCCGATATTGATTTTAGCAATCTGTCAGCGACCCTGACGGGCGAGCTGCCCAATATCTTTGACGGCACCGGCATTGATTTCAGCAAGTTCGAGCTGAACCTGCCGGACATCGGTGACTTCATTTCCTCAATTGACGTGCTTGCATTGCTGAACGACCCACGTGTTGTTTTGGGCGGCATCGACGACATTATGGGGGAAATTGATGATCTGTTTGGCGACTATCTAGAAGACATCAACCTGCCGATCATTGGCGATGCCATCGGGTCCGGCGTGACCTTCTTTAATGACATGCGCAACAACGTGATCCAGCCCGCGCTGGCTTACGCAAATACACCGCTGGCCGATGGGTCCATGCCCACAAGCGTCGATCTGATCACCGGGTTCCTGAACGATCAGTTGAACGCCGTGCTGGGCACGACTGACGCGACCTATCTGCATGCCCATCTGGAAACCGGCGGCAGCATTTCCAACGCCTATCTCTACGGTGCTATCAACTTCTCGGGCGAGATTTTCCGCGAAGAGATGGACATTGATTTCGACTTCGGCTTGCCGGGTCTGAATATCGAGGTCGAAGAAGGCTCCGAAATTCTGATGGCGCTGGATTACACCGTGAACATCGGCTTTGGCTTGGACCGCAACGGGTTCTTCTTGCTGAACGACACGGACCAGGCAGAAATCGGCATCGAATTCCTGGTGGATGCGGGCACGTTCGAAGGCTCGATGAGCGTTCTGAACCTGATGGGCGTGGCCGCCGAAGCTGTAACACTGGACGCGGACGGCAATGTTGTTTCTTCGGCCTCGGACGGGGGCGGAACGGCCAAAGTGACCGCGTTCCTAGAGGCTGATCTATATGGCGAAGACGGTCTGGAAATTAAGACCGGCGACAGTAGCAACGGCAAAGCGGTCGAAAGCGGCGGTATCTTCCGCAACTACGATGAAATCAAACCGCTTGATGGCAAAGGAAATATTCTAACATATGAACGGGTTGTCTATCTAAACAACCTAAGCTTCGCCAGTCTGATCGAGTTTGATTTTGGCGCAGATGTAGAGGTCTATATCGGTCTGACCGGCAACATCCTGAACCCGCTGAACGGGGATCCGCTAACGGTCAATGATTTCCAGATCTTCCCGGATCTGCGCACAGAATTGGTTCTAGATGCGGGCTATACGTTCCAGGATGGCCTGAACATTGAAAGCTTGGGCTTTCAGAATGTTCGCATCGATGCGGGCCAGCTGTTTGATACGTTGGTGCGCCCAATCACCGACCCAATTATCGGTTTTGTCGAACCGATCAT
This sequence comes from Paracoccaceae bacterium, assembly GCA_006844665.1. Taxonomy (GTDB): domain Bacteria; phylum Pseudomonadota; class Alphaproteobacteria; order Rhodobacterales; family Rhodobacteraceae; genus Dinoroseobacter. Next base: position 6,689 of record SPJP01000057.1, on the reverse strand, counting down.
GGAAGTCATCAGCTTTATCTTCGAGCCGCCAATTGGCTTGCTTAAAGATCTTGCGGTTGATGTGCTTGCGATTTGGTTCCCGATTGCACGGCTGATCAACAATATCGCCAATATCGCCGTTTCGATTGCCGAGTTCACCACAACCTTGGCTGCATCTGGCGGGCAGGTTCAATTCGGTGATTTTGACCTTACAAAATTCGGCTCAGGGCTGAGCAAGGGCAACACATCGGCGGCCAGTATTGATCTAAGCACGGTTGACGTATCCGGTATCAAAACCGCGACCTCCAAGCCGGGTTTCGGTACTTTTGGCAAAGTCCATAAAGGCTTTTCGGTTGATATCCCTCTGATCAAGGATCCGTTCTCGGCCATGTCCGCTCTTTTAGGGGATTTGGGTGGGATCGAGCTTATTCGGGCGCGGTATACGCTATTTAATATCGACACAGCGTCCTTTGACATCACACAGCCCTTTATCGATATGCTGAATGTGGACATGCCGGGCTGGGCGACCAAAGTGATTGAATCGGCAATCGCGGCCAAACCACCGGGCATCACGTCCTACATTTCTGGCCGTGGCGTGACCAAGTTCGAAGTCGGTTACGACATGAGCGGTATCGAGGCCTTCATCAACACCTTCGACCCGCTTCGACTGCTGGATGGGGCCTTTATCGATGCGAAACCTGGGTCCTTGATTGATCTGGACGTTGATATCGGTGTGACCGTTGGTGCAGGCGTTGCGGGCGTTAGTGGCGGTGGTGAATTCCTTGCCCAATTGGCGCTGAACGATCCGAACGAAGATGGGAAACTTCGGATTGCAGAAATCGTAAATTCAGTTGTCGAAGTGGCAAAGGCAACGGCGGATGCATCTAATCCATTGAGCGCGGCAAAAACGGCTCTTGGCTATTTGTTCGACGGCAAAATTGGCTTTGGGGTCGATGCAAGCTGGTATGCAGGCTTCCTAAAGGGGGATCTGTTTTCTTACGATCTCGGTGAAGTTCCCCTTGGTATCTTTGATACGCCGCCTGATCTGTCCTCTAGCCCGGGGGGTGGCACAACAGCGGCCCTCGGGGGTGCGTTGGGGGCTTTGGGAATTGGCCCGACCGGCACAGAAATTTTGAACGTTGGGGCAAAGATCGTGGACGCGAATTCCACAGATCATGACGAAGACGGCGACGACATTCTAAAGCTCGGCAGCTCTGGAGACGGGTTCTCGGTCTCATTGTCCACCCATCAGGGATCGCTGACTGGGGATGTCGATTCCAGCGCGGATGCGATCATTATTCCAGCGGGCGAAGGCGACAATGTCATCGACATGTCCGACTTTGCGGACGCGGACAGCGACCGGGTCACCATCACCTATACCGGGTCCGGCACCGACACGATCATGCTGCCAAAGGGCGGCATTAACGTGGCCTTCCTTGGGGCGGGCGATGATACGGTCACAGGTCCTGCGGACGGGCAGGGCACCTATATTATCTTCGCTGAACATGGGGCCGATGTCATCGATATCCCCAGCGGCAACGTTATGGTCTTTGCGGGCAAAGACTACGGCATGCGGGACATCTTCCTGCAGGAATTCGCACAAGGCGGCGCTAGCCAAGGCAAAGTGCTAGAGTTTTTGGGCCTGAACAGCGACGGTACGGTAAATGCTGCGGGCGAGGAATTCTTTAATATCGGCGAAGACGAATTCGTGAACCTTGCCACCTTAATTGAACGCTTCACAGAAGTGTCGCAAGGCAAGGCGCACAGGGATGTAGAAACGATCACGGTCGGGTCTGGCAACCACGTCATTTTCACTGGCAAAGGCGATGACACGATTACCGGAGATCTAAACGGATCTGGCGAAGTGATCGTTTTGGCTGGCCGTGGGGACGATGCGGTTACCATCGGCGGCTCGGACGTCTATGTCGAAGGCGGGTCCGGGTCTGACGTGATTGTCGTAAACGGTGCCAAAACCGAAGTATGGGGCTGGGGCAAAGCGGCTGGCGAACGCGGCGCGCTGGAAACCACTTCTGAAATCAACGCGTTGTCCCAAAAGGATGGCAACGACATTATCATTGGCGGCACGGGGCAGGACAGTTTCTATGGCCAGGTCGGGGACGATCTGCTGGAAGGCAACGCTGGCGATGACGCTCTGTTCGGCGGCCTGGGCGATGACCTGCTGACCGGCGGTACGTTTATTCTGACGAACAACACCGGGACGGGTTCCGCGCAATCCACGGCCGAGATGGTCGAGGCACGTGCTTCTTCTGCTCCTGCGGCGCGGTCGGCGTCAGGGCCAAACACAATTGAAGTGGCCGATCTTGATCTGGACGCCCCACTGAACGGCACCTTGACTGTGTCCTTGGTCGATCAAATCGATGGGGCCGATGAAATCGCCGGCGGCGAAGGCGACGATGTTGGCCTGGGTGGCGGTGGTAAAGACACCCTGCGCGGCGACAACGGCAATGACATTCTGGTTGGCGATTTTGCTGAGCTTTTGATGTCAGGAAATTTCGTAGCTCAGGTCCTGACCTCGAACCATCTGGACAGCGGCAACCAAGGGACCGACACCATCGACGGCGGCAAGATGGATGACATTCTTGTTGCTGGCGCAGGCGATGCGGGTACGGTCGAAAATCTGACGGACCTTTATGGCAACAACCTTCTGGTCGGGGATTTTGGCTATCTAAAGGGCGGGCGCCTAAACGAAGCCCAACAGACGATCAACTCTATCGACCACATAAACGGCGGCCAAGACAACCTGCTGACCGGGCGCGGCCATGACAAGCTGGTTGGCGGCGAGGCCGGGGATACGGCAAGCTCTGGTCTGGGTGTCGACATGATCTTTGGCGACAATGTTCGGTTCGATTACGCGGGCGGCAGCATCGTCACCAGCGGGCTGGACACTGACGGCGACGATACAATCATCACCGGGGTCGATAACAATTCGGTGGCCACCGATGGCGCTGCGCGTCCGGATCAGAACGACTTTGCCATCGCGGGCTTGGGCGAAGATACTCTAACAGCGGGCACTGGCGGTCTAACGGCCATGGGCGATACCGGCTGGGTCACGCTCAGCAAAGACAGCCTGCGTGCGCTTGAAAACTTTGAATACCCAGGCGACAGCGCCCCAGCCGAGGACCTAGCAAAATACCAAGATCAAAAGCTGCTGATCGACGGCTTGTTCGAAGAGGCCCAAACCGTCAAAGACGCTCGCGATGGCGACGATATCCTGACGGTGAAAGGCGGCGAAAACATAGTCATGCTGGCGGGCGGGGACGACACCGCAACGTTGGAAGACGGCATTAACTATATTCTGGGTGATGACGGCAATCTTAAGGTTTCGATCAGCGAAGACCGCACGACCAAAACCATCGAGATTACCGCAGGCGATCTGGATGCTGGCAATGACACGTTGATCGGCAAGGCTGGCCAAGACATCCTGGTCGGCGGCTTCGGCGAAGAAACGATTTATGGCGGCGACGGTCAGGATTTCCTGATCGGCGACACGATTATCCTGAAACGCATCTTCAAGACCGACGGCACCAATACAACGGGCGAGCTGTATTTGGACACAAACTTTGCCTATGTCACCGGCGGCTATGACGAGCTGCACGGAGACGCAGGCTTCGACGTTATGATCGGCAATTTGGGCCCAGATATTTTCTACGGCGATACGGCCAATGATGCGCTGTTCTCGGATGGGTTTGCGGGCTTCTTTTCAACCGACGATCTGAAAAACCTGAACCTCGATCTGGACGTCATTCCATTCTGGGATCTGGAACGGGTGAACTTTGCCGGGCCATCGGCTGTGGATCTGGTATCCTCGTCTCAGTCCTCTTCCTCTATCGGTCTTTCTTTGGACCGTACCGTTGAAGGTGTTGGTGACCCGACTGTCGCGCCAGAGCTTCGGGGCCTTGGCAACGTATTCGTTCCAAACAGCGATCTTATTCAGGTTGGCCTTAGCAATCTGACCGGACTTGTTGACTTCATTCTTAGCGAAAGCGTGCGCAGTTCCTTGGCGGAAATGATCTCGCTGGGGCTGGATGACGAAACCCTGCGGGCCGCGGTGCTTACCGCACTCGAAGAATATGTTGATGGCAATCTCGACCTTGATCCTTCTCTGCGGGCCATGGTTCTGGATATGATCATGGAGATTTTTGAAGAACGCTTAGATCTGGAAACAGATGTCGAAGCGGCGAACAATCCTGGCACCTTTAACGAAAATGGTACTTTTCAAACAGCATATGCCCTTGCGGCTGAATAGTAGAAGCGAGCTTAGACAATGACCAAGAAACAGACCGAAACCCAAGATGTTGGCGGCGTGACAATCAACTGGCACGATGACGAAATGAAAAGCCACTATGCCAATATTGGCACGGCCACGGCAAACCGGGAAGAGTTTTTCCTGCTGTTTGGCACCCACCAGCACTGGCGCGGCAATGCGCAGGACACCAAAACACTGGACGTCAACCTTGCCCACCGTATCGTCATGAGCCCCTTTGCCGCCAAACGTCTGGCCCTTGTCTTGACACAATCGCTTAAGGCCTACGAAGATCAGTTTGGCAAAATTGAAACCTAAGTTGCGCCCCTATGCTTGATAAACTGAGCGCCGTTTTTCGCGTTGGATCTGACGGCGCTCTGATTTCCGTCTTCGGTGCGTTGCCGCAGGGGTTCGCGCCCCCCGACCTGTCCGATGTCAAAGACGGCCAGCCTGTGCTGCGCAAATTGGCAGGCAAGCTGTTTGTTCTTTTGAATGAACCGGGCAGCCACGTGATCGGCTTCATGTTTGATGAAGTGCCCGCGGTCACGCAGCTGCCAAAGCTTGCAACCAAACTGGATGCGATGACAAAGGCGGGTGTCTGGGGCTCTGGCGGATCTGTTCCCTCCCTAGGCCAGGACCAAACCGCCGCAGATGTCTTGCTGGGCTATCTAAAAGCCCGCCGCCGCCCAAAGAAAAAGGCGCTGAAATCGCTGGCCTGCGATGCAATATTGGCCGCAAAGCTCGCAAAATCTGCTGTGGTGTTTGAAGCCTCGGGCACAGGGTTGAAATCCTTTGTGTTTTCGGATCCGGCCCACGAAAAGTTGCGTGATCATATCGGCGCGATGCTGAATGCCAAACGCCAAGAGGCCCCGTTTTCTGAGATTGTCCAAGGGGCGTCCAGTGCGGATCAAGATCTAGAAGCCTCTACTTTATGTGATGCGCTTGGAACTAAGACCCTATTCGTTCATATTCCGCCACTCGGCGAGACGGGATATGGCGTAATTTTGGTTGATCCTATCGAAACTGCGCCGCAGCAGATTGCGCCCCTTTTGGCTGTCATGTCGGCCATAGTCCCGATGCGCAACGCCGTCCCATGGAAGCAGACAGCCATCCGCGCTGCGTCGATTTCGGTTTTGGTGGCTTTGACGATCTACATGATGCTGCCCACGCAACGCTCGATCGTAGCGTCCGCCCAGATCTATCCCAAAGATGTCGAAGTGGTCGCTCTGCAATTCCCGTCCTTTGTCAGATCGGTTCAGGCCTCGGTCGGCGATCAGGTCTTAGAAGGGGCCGCTTTGGCCGTTCTGTCCGCCCCCGACATCGAGGCCCAACGAAATGACGTTCTGTTTCTGGTCGCCAGCGAAGAAGCGAACGCAAAATCAGCGTTTCAAGCCAACAACTACGCCGCCTTTGTCGAGGCCGAGGCCCGCGTTGCCCTGCAAAAGGAACGCCTTCACCAGATCGAGGCCCGGCTTGCCGCGTTGGATGTCAAAAGCCCGATCAGCGGCACGATAATCGAGGCCATCGCCAAAGGCAAAACGGGTCAATTTCTGCCGTTGGGCACGGAAATCGCACGGGTTCAGGCATCGGATCACTACCGCCTGCGCCTGACGGTCCCAGCATCGGACGCCAAGTATCTGGCCATCGGGCAATCGGGATCCTTGGTGTTGCGCGGTCTGAACGGGGTTGAGCTTGGGTTTGACGTCACCTCTAGCCCGATCAGCATCGACGGGGCCACTGATGCGCCATCGGACAGCATGGTTTTGACGGCGAATTTGGTCTCGGGTGACGATCACCGGCTAATTCCAGGTCTGACCGGCATCGCACGCATTCAAGCGGGAAGGGAAATTCGCGGGGTCTTTTTGACCCGACATATTTCGGAATTTATTCGGGTAAAAGCATGGACGTTTCTGAATTTGCGTCTTTAGATCAGATCGAACTGGTCGGCCCGTTTAGCGCGCGTGACCGGCGCTATGTGATGCGTGATCTTGCGACCGGCAAGGCGCTGGTCGTGTCCGAGCAGGCGGCCGGGTCTTTCAGGCGGTTCAAAAATCGGCTTTACCAAGACGCAAAGACACAAGAGGACGAAATAAAACAAGACCTAATGGCGACCGCTAAGCTGCAGCAGATCGTCCAGCAGATCCGTCTTGGGGAACGCATCCCAGACAAAGTGTTCAACCCGGTCTTTGCCAATTTCCCCCTCGCGCAGCTGTCCCCCATCCAACCCTATTTGGAACCTTTGGCGCGGATCGTTGTATCTTGGCTGTTCTGGCCAGTCTTTTTCGCCCTTGCGCTGATCTGTGTCTATCTGGGCGTGCTGGGCAATTGGCTGATCCTGGACGCTTTTAACAACGTCTTCTCGATCGAGGCGCTGCTGACCTTTGGCCTGATCGCGCCTTTCCTAAAGATCATTCACGAATTGGGCCATGTCTTGGTGGCCACCCGG
>SPJP01000058.1 GCA_006844665.1 Paracoccaceae bacterium | reverse complement strand
GGCAGGATCAGCAAAGGCGTGCCGACAACCGCGATCAATGTCCAACGCCAATCCACATGGATCGCCACAGCCATCAAGGAAATCAGCGCGATAAAGTCCCGACCCGCCCCCCGGATCAACGCCTGCCACACTTGGGCAATCGCCATCGTGTCGCCCTGAATTCGGCTGATCAGATTGCCCGGCGGGTTGGCGCTGAAATACTGGAACTCCAACCGCAGCAGGTGCCGTAGCATGTTCACTTGCAGCTCTGCCATCATTTCCTGGGCCAGACGCGCCATCAATGTGCGCTGGGTAACTCCGGTGACCGAACGGACCACAAAGATCGACATGATGATGCCAGCGACCCATCCGATTGCGCCGGAATTGCCGCCGATAAACACGGTGTCGAACATCGGTTGCAGCATGTAGGACAGCGCCCCGATCATCGACCCTTCGATAATCATAAGAACGAATGTTATCGCCAGCAAACCTGCGCGCTTACGCATATACTCGCGCCAGACCCGGCCTAAAAGAGCGCCGGAACTGTGGGTCGTGTTATTCTGTTCGTTGGTCATAGATATGCTGCAAACCTAGCTTCACCGCTCGGGACATACTGGTTTGCACGCGGCTCTGCAATCTATGGATCACACACCCAAATATCGTTCCATCACTTCAGGGTCCGCCCTCAGCTGGTCCGAGGTTCCAGACCAAGCCACGCGGCCCCGTTCAACGACAAAATTCTTGTCCGCAATGCGCAACAGATCCTTCAGGTTCTTGTCGACCACTAAAATGGACAAACCACTTTGCTTGATCTGTTCAAGCGCCGCCCAGATCTTTTGACGGATCAGGGGGGCCAGCCCTTCGGTCGCCTCGTCCAGGATCAGCAGTTTGGGGTTGGTCATCAAAGCGCGCCCAATCGCCAGCATTTGCTGCTCGCCCCCCGACAGCAGATTGCCCATAGAAGACCGCCGTGTGGCCAGTTCCGGGAACACCTCGAACACTTTGTCCACGGTCCACGGATCCGCCATCCCCAGATGGTTTGAAGACGTCGCAACCAGGTTTTCCCACATCGACAGGTTCGGGAAAATCTGGCGGCCCTCAGGCACCAAGCCAATGCCTAGATTGGCGTTCTTGAACGAGGGTTGGCCGACCAGTTCAGTGCCTTCAAACTGGATGGACCCGCTGGTAGGCGTCACAATCCCCAGGATCGAGTTTATCGTTGTCGTCTTGCCCATGCCGTTGCGGCCTAGCAAGGTCGCGACCTCGCCCGCGCCCAGTTCCAGCTCCATCCCGAACAAGGCCTGGCTGGATCCGTAATGGGTCACGACGTCTTTTAAGCTAAGCATCAGTCTTCCTCGCCCAGATAAGCTTGCCTTACGGCGCTGTTGCTGCGGATTTCGGCAGGGGTGCCGGTGGCGATGATATGGCCGTAGACAAGGACCGAGATCCGGTCCGCCAGCGCAAACACAGCGTCCATATCGTGCTCGATCAGCACAATCGTTCGTTTGCCCTTCAACGTCTTCAGAAAGGTCACCATCCGTGCGCTCTCATCTGGCCCCAGCCCCGCCATCGGCTCATCCAGCATCATCAAGGGTGCGTCGCTGGCCAGGGCGATTGCGATCTCCATCAAGCGGTGCTCGCCGTGGCTTAGGTTTACTGTCGGCGCGTCAGCGCGGTCTGCCAGACCGACGGCGTCCAGATGGGTCAGTGCTTCGTCGCGTAAAGGCGCGATGCTGCGCGCGGGCTTTAAAAACCGAAACGAGTGGCCCTGTTTGGCCTGGACCGCCAAGGCGATGTTATCCAGCACCGACATGTCCTTTACCAATGACGTGATCTGAAACGACCGGGTGATCCCCAGCTTGGCGCGCCCGTAAGCCGGCGCGCGGGTGATGTCTTGGCCGTTAAACATAATGCTGCCCGTGTCCGGGGGCAAAGCACCTGACAGCTGGGAAATCAGCGTGGTTTTGCCCGCACCATTGGGGCCGATAATGGCGTGCAGCTCGCCTTCCAGCACGTCAAGGTTCACATCATCGGTGGCCTTGATGCCACCAAAACTTTTGTTCAGGCCGGTGATGGATAGAAGGGAACTCATGACTTGTCCTTCCCGGTGATGATCCCCATCACGCCCCCACGGGCAAACAGCACAATCGCGATCAGCATCAGGCCAAAGGGCAGGTGCCAATAGACCGTGTAATGGGACAAGATTTCCTCAACCACGATAAAGGCCGCTGATCCCATCAAGGGGCCCAGGGTCGTCGCCGCTCCGCCCAGAATGATCATGAACATCAACTCGCCCGAGCGGTGCCAATCCATCATATCGGGGCTGATAAAAGTGGTGAAGTTGCCCAGCAATGCGCCCGCATATCCCGCCATCGCGCCCGAGATTACGTAGGCCGCCAGCCGGTACAGATAGATGTTGTAGCCCAGGGTCACCATGCGTTCGGGGTTTCCCTTGGCCCCTTGCAGAACCATCCCAAAGCGCGACCGTACAATCGTCCGCACGATTAACAGCGCCGCCAGCAAGCTGACAAAGGCAAAGTAATACATCTGCAGCGGCTTATCCAAGTTCACCAAGGGCAGCTCGGACCGCAGGTCGATGACCAAACCGTCATCGGCCCCGTAGGTCTCTAGCGAGATGAAAAGGTAGTAGACCATCTGAGCGAAGGCCATTGTGATCATGATAAAGTAAACGCCCTTGGTGCGCAGGCAAATCGCGCCGGTGATTAGTGCGAACAGCGCCGACAGGATGACTGCCAAAGCGATGTGGTAGAATCCGTTGAAACTGGCGATCAGCTCGCCCCCGCCATAGATCCCGTGATAGGCTGGGATGCCCACAGCATAGGCCCCGATCCCGACAAAGGCGGCATGGCCAAAGGACACAAGCCCGCCATAGCCCAGCACCAGGTTTAAAGAGGTCGCGGCAATCGCAAGAATGACCAGTCGCGTCGTTAGATCGACGTAAAACGCGTTGCCTGTGGCGATAAAGATTGGTGGCAGCACAGCCAAAAGGCCCAGCAGCACAATGCCGGTAATGGTTTTGCGGTTCATAATCAGCGCGCCTTTGGTGGAAACAGGCCCTGCGGGCGCACAGCCAGAACAGCCGCCATAATGATATAGATCAGCATCGCCGATATCGCCGGGGCCGAGGTTTCTGCCGCGGCAGGCGACATGAACAGCGCGAATATCGTGTCCAGAAACGACCGGCCCAGCGTGTCGATCAACCCGATCAACATCGCGCCGATAAACGCGCCCTTCATAGATCCGATCCCGCCCACGATGATCACTACAAAGGCGGTGATGATGATGTTGTTGCCCATCCCGATTGATGCTTCGGTAATCGGTGAAATCAGCATGCCCGCCAGCCCGGCCAACGCGGCCCCAAGGGCGAACACAAAGGCAAACAAGGTCTGGATATCAATGCCCAGGGCCGACACCATGGTCCGGTTGGACGCGCCCGCCCGGATCAACATGCCGATCTTGGTATAGGTCACCATCCAGAACAGACCAAAGGCGGTCAGAATGCCAAAGCCGATGATCAACAAACGGTAGGTGGGCAAGATCACATTGGCTCCAAAATCCAGCTGGCCGTTCAGCCAAGCGGGCAGGGGCACGGCGATGCCTTCGGGGCCAAAGACCAGGTGCACCATTGTATCGATGACCAGGATCAGACCGAAAGTCGCCAGAACCTGATCCAGATGATCCCGCGCATAAAGGGGGCGCGCAACGGTGCGTTCAATCAGATACCCGGCCCCGGCAGTCACGGGCACAGCGATAACCATCGCAATCAGGAAATTCCCCAGCGCCAAGGTTAGCCAGGCACAGATAAACGCGCCCAGCATATACAGCGCGCCATGGGCCAGGTTCACGAAATCCAGAATTCCGAACACCAAGGTCAGCCCCGAGGCCACCAAAAACAAAAGCAACCCCAATTGCACGCCGTTCAATGTCTGAACCAGCAACAATGCGTAATCCACCCGAAAGCTCCCCTGAAACTTTGTTAGACCAAGCGGTCCAGATGGCCGGGCCCTAAAAAGCGCCCGGCCGATTTTTTCTTTAGGTTACGGAAGTTTGCACTGGGACGCAAAGCTGTCCTGGTGGTTTTCAAACACGGTGCTGACCACTTTGGTGGTCCAGCGGCCCTCTTCGTCCTCGACCACTTCGCGCAGGTAGAAGTTCTGGATCGGGAAGTGGTTGTTGCCATAGGTGTAGTCGCCGCGAACGGATTCGTAATCGGCGGCCTCTAAGGCGGCGCGCAGACCGTCCTTGTCATCCATATCACCGCCCACAGCCGCAACCGCGCTGGCGATCAAGTTGATCGAGTCGTAGGCCTGTGCCGCGTAGAACGACGGGTAAGAGCCATAGGTCTCGATATAGTCCGCAACGAATTTCGCGTTGGCCGGGTTATCCAAGGTCGGGTCCCAAGCCTGAGTAAATTGGCTGCCCATCACGGCGTTAAAGCCAGCATCCTGGAAACGCGGCAATGACAGCGCGTCGACCGAGAACACGGAATAAACTGGCAGATCGTCTTTCATACCCAGCTGGTCATATTGACGGAAAAACGCGCCGCTAGCGGCACCGGGGTAGAAGATGAACAGGCCTTCAGCACCAGATGCGCGGGCCTTTGCCAGCTCGGCCGAGAAATCAAGCTGCGCGTCCGCGCCCCATTTGGTCAGATCGGTGCCCAGAACTTCGCCGTCAAAAGTGCTTTCCACACCGGCGACCATGTCTTTGCCCGCGGCATAGTTCGGCGCCATGATATACAGCGAGTTTACACCCAACTGGTTCAGAACCTCGCCCATCGCCATCGGGGTCTGGTTGTTCTGCCAGGATGTCGAAAAGAAGTTTTCGTGGCACAGCACACCAGCGATCTGGCTTGGGCCCGCATTGGCGGAAATCAGGAATTTGTCCGCATCCACAACCGACTTGCGCGATGCCAACAGAACGTTGGACCACAGATAGCCCGCGACGAAATCAACATCGTCTTGTTTAACCAGCTTGTCGGTCACCTGCTTGCCGGTCTCGGGGGAAAACCCGTCATCGGCAAAGATAACTTCCAGCGGCGTGTCGCCCGCCATGCCGCCCAAATGGGCAATGGCCAGATCAACAGCGTTCTTGGTGTCGTTGCCGATCACGGCGGCACCGGTTGTCAACGTTGTGACAAAGCCGATCTTCGCGCCTTCGGCGAAAGCTGGCCCCGCCAGAACGGTGGCTGCCAGCAGGGCAGTAAGGGTCTTATTCATAGTGTTCCTCCAGTTGGTTATGCGAAAGCCTTGCAGTTCTGTTTTTAGGGGTGCATTCGGCAGGCTATGTAATTCAAGAATACTGACCTGAGGCACAGTGAACTGTCGCTTCCTTTGGGTGGTTTATTTGGCCTAAAAGCTGTTCTTCAAAGCCTGTCTGTCAATCTTATCTGTTCCTGTTTTTGGAAGCTGTTCCAAATACCGTATTTCCCTTGGGTATTTGTGCGGTAGCAATTGCGACTTGGCAAATCTTTTTAACCTTTTGCTCAGGTCCTCGTCGGCCTGAACGCCCGCTTTCGGCGCGACCCAGGCCACAAGGCTCATACGTTGATCAGCGCCCTCCATCGCCAAAACGCAGCTTTCCAAAACGTCGCCATGCTCATTCAGCGCGTGTTCGACCTCCAGCGGGTAAACCCATTGGCCCGATACTTTGACCAGATCGTCGGCCCGACCCCGGAAAAAGTAAAACCCATCCGCATCGCGCAGAAACCGATCGCCGGTATAGATCCAGCCATCGCGCATGGTCTCGGCCGTTTTGTCCGGGCGGTTCCAGTAATAGGGCGCGCTGGACAGGCCCATGACCTCCATCACGCCTTCCCCGCCATCGGCGACTTCGGCCCCGTCCGGTCCAATCAGCCGAGCCTTATAGCCTTGCACAACCCGCCCCGCAGACCCGTGTTTTTGCAAGCCAGGATCGTTGGACAAGTAGATATGCAGCATCTCGGTGGATCCCAGCCCTTCGATAATGTCATGGCCGAAGCGGTCCCGCCAGGAATTGGCGATCTCTTGGCTCAGAACCTCGGCCGCTGAAATACAGCGCCGAACCGATGACAAATCCGCCGTTTTAGCCTCCGCCGCTTGGACCATCGCGGTATATAGTGTCGGTAACCCGAACAGCACTGTGGGCTTGGCCTGCTCAATCTGGGCAAAACACCTGTCCGGCGTGGGCCGCCCGGCCAGCAGAACTGATGCCGCGCCGACCGAAAACGGAAAAGAGACCGAGTTTCCGAACCCATAGGCAAAGAAAATCTTTGGGATCGAAAAGCAGATGTCCTCCGGGCCCAGCTGCAAGATATCGCGCCTATAGCTATAGGCGGTAAAGGCGGCGTCTTCATGCTTGTGCACCACCCCCTTAGGCCGACCGGTCGATCCTGACGAATACATCCAAAACGCCGGATCGGTCCGCTGGGTGGGGTGTTCCGCCAAATCAGGGTCAGCATCACGCCAAACCCGGTCCTCGGCCACGATCAGGGGCACATCGGTGTCAAATAAACTGGTAAAATCCCGGCCCAGCACAACCGCTTTCGCGCCGCTGTCATCCAGATAGAACTGCACCAGATCCGGGGTGGACAGGGTGTTGATCAGCATCGGCACCAGACCCGCCCGCATCGCCCCCATGATGGCCGCCGGATAGCAGGGCGTGTCGTCCAGAAACAGCAACACCCGCTCGCCGGACGATAGCCCAAGCGAGGCCAGATAGCTGCCAATGCGCCCAGCTTCGGCGATCAAGCTGGCATAGGTCCAGACCTCGGCCCCGGCATAAATCGCGGGACGGTCCGCGTTCTGGTCCAGATTGTCCCACAACATCCGGGCGGCGTTATACTGATCAGGCAGGGTAAACCCGATATCTAGGGCAAGGTCTTGCGCTGTCTGTGTCATGCCAGTTCCATTCCCAATCCGGCTTGGTCCAACCGGGCTGCAAATTCCGGGGCCAGGGCCTGCATCCGCGCCCCATCAATTCTGCCTGCGCGCTGAATGTAATTGCGGGCAAAGCGCAGAACGTCGGTGTCCATATGCCGCTCAAAATCCTCGTACCAATCGGCCGAGGCTTTGGCCGCCGTCACCAGCTTGTCCAAAACCGGCGCGCGCTTTGCCTGATAGGCGGGCAGGGCGGTGGCCAAATCATAGTCCGCCTCGGCCAAAGCCCGGCACAGGGCTGCCACATCTTCCAACGCCAACGTGTGCCCGACCCGATGGAAAAATGCGCCGTATGCAGCGCGTCGCCCACTAAAACCGATTTACCGGCATAGAAATGCACGCAAGACAGGTTGGGAAACTGCCGCCAGACCGACCGGTTCGGGATCAGCGATGCGCCCTCTAGCTGGGCCGCAAAGATCCGTTCGCATTCAGCCCGGTAGGCCGGCTCGTCCATATTGGCAAAACCCGTGCGTTCAAACGTGGCCTCGCTCATTTCAATAATAAACGTGCTGCTGCCGCGCTGATAGCTGTAGTGATGCGCGGTCATCGCCCCGTGATCCGAGTGTACAAAGCTTTGGGTCAGGGCCGGGAACTCTCGGTCGGCCCCGTACCAGACAAAGCGGTTGCGCTGATAGCTCAGGTCCTCGCCAAAGGCTGTAGGGTCCGAACTGCGCACAAGGCTGTTCAACCCATCCGCCCCGATGATCAGATCCGTATCCGCCAAATCAGACAGGTCCTCGATCCGGCAATTGAAGCGCGGCGTGATCCCCAGGCTGGCGGCGCGCAGCTGCAGCAATTGCAGCAGCTCTAACCGGCCAATCCCGGAAAACCCGATCCCGTCAATCGTGGTGGACGCATCCCCCAGCGCTACGTCGATGTTTTTCCAGCGCACCATATGCGGTGTGATCGCGGCGACAGTTTCAGGATCATCGGCGGACAAAAAGTCCAAAGCCTTGTCAGAAAACACGACCCCAAAGCCGAAAGTCGCATCTGCAGGGTTCTGCTCGATCACTTCGATCTGCAAATCTGCCCTGTGCGATTTCAGCAAAATAGCCGCGAATAAACCTGCCGGGCCTGCGCCCAGAACAGTGATTTTCATAACAACCTCCCGCTTGTTGGATTTACGTAATCAGTTATGCTATGCGTAAGTCAACGGATTTTTTGAAAGGACACAGGATGAGCTTTCGGTCACAACGGCTGGTCGACTGGGGGGATTGCGACGCCGCTGGCATCGTTTTCTACCCCCATTATTTCCGCTGGGCAGATGCTGCATTTCACCAGATGGGGCAGGAATTCAACATTGGTCACAAGCAGTTACCAAAGCTGGGCGTGTTCGCCACACCCCTGCGCCAGGCCCAGTCCAACTTTCAATCCCCGGCCAGCTACGGGATGGTTCTGGACATTGAATCCCAGATCTCCCGATTGGGGGAAACCAGCTTTCAAATGCGATATGCCTTCAGCACAAAAGGCCGCGCCGTCGCCGAAATTCGCGAAGACCGGGTCTGTGTGACGCAGACAGAAGACGGAATCGCCAAGACACCGATTCCCGACGCCCTGCGCGCCGTGCTACAAGATCTGCATGAGTGATCAGACCAAAGAAGGCGCCCGAGGGCGCGGGGTGCAATCGGTAACCGTGGCGGTGCGGATCCTGCGGGCTTTGGCGGCAGGATCGGGGCCTATGGCGCTGTCGGATTTAGCTGCAGTTGTGGACATGGCGCCCGCCAAAGTGCACCGCTATCTGGCCAGCTTTATCGACGGCGATATGGTCCAGCACACAAGGTCAGGCACCTATGATCTGGGGCCAGCGGCAGCTGATCTGGGCCTCGCCGCTCTGTCGCGGCTTGACCCCGTGAATGTCACCGCCGATGCGCTGCCTGATCTGGTCGCCAAAACAGGGCAAAGCGCTTTGCTCGCCGTCTGGGGCAACCAGGGCCCCACCGTCGTGCGCTGGGAAAAGTCGGCTCTCCCCTTGATAACCACATTGGGATTAGGATCTGTCCTGCCGGTGACCAATTCCGCCACGGGCCAGGTGTTCGCAGCCTTTCTGCCTGAACGCATCACCGCCGCCCGCATTCAGGCCGAAGCGCCACAGTTCGACCTAGCCCCTTTGCTGGCCAAAATCCGCGAGGAACGGATTGCCAAGGTAGATCAAAGCTTTATTCCCGGCCTTTGGGCCCTGGCCGCGCCGATTTTTGACGCCAGCGGCGCGATTGTTGCGGTGGTGTCTTTGGTCGCCTCGTCCCCGCATGCGCTGGATCCGGGCAGCCCGGCCCGCGCCGCATTGCAAAGCTTTGCACCCGCATCGGCCCGCCCCCTGGACTAGAACAGCGCGAAATACTCGTTCTGTTCCCAGTCCGAGATTTCGGCCAAATACCGATCCCATTCCGCGCGTTTCAGGGTCACCAACCAGTCAACGACCTGGTCCCCCAATGTGCTTCGATATAAGTTAGAGGCGTCAAAAGCAGTGACAGCCTCGCCTAAAGATCGGGGCAGGGCGCTGGCATCTGAAAGATAGGGCCGGGTTTCAGGGGCAGGTGCGACCGCCCCACGCGCGATCCCGTCTAGGCCTGCGTGAATTTGGCCCGCCAGAAACAGGTACGGGTTGGCCATGGACTCCGCCACGCGGTTTTCGATCCGGCTGGCCGGGTCATCGGCCCCAATCAAGGCCCTCACCATCGCACCTTTGTTGTCGCGTCCCCATTGCACACGGTCAGGGGCCAGCATTCCGGGTTGGAACCGTTTGTAGCCGTTGACCGTCGGCGTGCTCAGTAAACACCCCTCGATCGCCGCCCCAAGCAGCCCCGCAATCCAGCCCGAGGCATCGGCCGTCAAGCTGCCATCGGCAGACCGAAACAGATTGCGGCCATTTGTGTGTTGCAAGGATTGGTGCATATGCAGCCCCGACGGAACCGCGCGAGGGGCTTTGGGCCTGCACATGAAACTGGCCACCAACCCGTTTTGCCGGGCGATGTCTGACGCGACAGATCGAAACAGCGTCAGCGCGTCGGCAGCCGCCAAAGGCGACATCGGCGCAAATGTCAGCTCGACCTGACCCGGCCCCATTTCGATTTCGACCGACCGAATGGGCAGACCCATCGATTGGGCAGCCCTGCGGATCTGGTCCAAGACGGGCTCTAGCCCAGTATAACGCACGTCGGTCAGATATTGGTATCCGGCATCTGCCGGGACGGGCGGGTTTCCTTGCTGAAACAAGGTGAACTCCACCTCTAGCCCGGCCAACATCGACATGTCAGCATCGGCCAGGCACGCTTCGGCCCGGCGTAGCAAGCCCCTGGGGTCAAACGGTAAAACGCTGCCATCTTTATAGGCCAGATCACAAAGCATCCAGCCGCAATGGGGCGATCCGGGTGCTATCTGAAACGTCGCCGGATCCGGTATGATCAGGATATCCCCGGCCCCGTCCAGCATCCCGCCGCCCAGCTTTGGCCCGTCCCCCCACACCGCAAACACTGTCTTGTGGCTGGTGTCCTTCAACAGCAAGGTCGATGTCATCGCCATCCCGTCGCGAAACGCGCTTTCAACGGCCGAAGCGACCAAAGTTTTGCCCCGCAAAACCCCGTGCTGATCGACGAAACACAGGCGCAGGGTTTCCAATCCCTCCAGCTTGATCCGGGTCAGAACCTCTTTCAATGCGGCCAGCTCCTCGGCCGAGCGTAATCCTCGCGTCCCAACCAACCCTGCAGCCAGATCAGTCATTCCCGGCCCCCCAGGAACAAGCCGCGCGGCGCTTGGCATCGGCTTGGCCCGGCAGCACATCGCAATCCGAGGTCGCCCCAATCGCGTCAATCGACAAAGGCCCGGTGATGTCGGGCGTCTGGGCGTCCAACATCGGTAAACTGGTCAGATCCCCGGCCTCGACCGCATCAATGGCTGCGCGCAGACGGCGGCGGTATTTGACGATGCCCACATCGGTTTTGCCCAAGTGTTCCACGGTGCGGTCCTGAATGCGGCCCATGGATTCCACCGCCCATTGGTCATGCACGTTAATATCCATGCCCATGCCGGTATAAGTCTCGGTGTCTTGTTCGTCGGGGTTATAGCCGTAATTGTTGCGCATGTTCTTCAGTGGCGCGTAATCCGGCAGGCGGTGTTCCTTTAGCCGTTGCTCGCGCATCAGATCCTTGTTCACCGGGGTCGTGAAGCTGGTGAACATGGAATACCAATAGCAGGTCTCGTCATCCACGGGGACATGCCACTGAGTGATGGTCATTTCGTTGCTGATCGGAATGCAGATCGCTTCGGGGAAAATCTGGTTGGTCACCCGCACATGGCTGCGCCCATCAGGCATATGGCGCAAGGCCGTCAGCTTCATCCCGTAATCTGTATCCTCGACCGAGATTTCGGGCCGCGGATATTCCCGCAGCAGCTGGGTCATCGGGATGTTGGTTTCACCCGCCTTGTCGCGGAACTGTTTGCCATAGCTGTCGGCCGGGTCTTCGTCCTGCAGGAACCGGTGCAGAAAGCTGGCATGGGCCGGGTCGATCCCGACCTCCATCGCTTGCAGCCAGTTGCATTCCCACAGGCCCTTGAAGGCAAACACATGGGTGTCGGGGGCGGCAAAGCAATCCAAAGCAGGGAAGGGCGGCGGATCGCCCGGCCCCATATAGGCCCAGATGATCCCGTTCTTTTCGACAACAGGATAGGCGGGCGTGCGGATCGAGCCGTGCATGGTCGAGCCTTCTGGCTCGCCAGGTTGATCAACGCATTGGCCGGTTTTGTCGAAATGCCAGCCGTGGAACGGGCAGCGCAGCCCGTTATCTTCCCGGCGTCCGTAACACAGATCCGCGCCCCGGTGCGGGCAGTGGCGCCCGATCAGCCCCAGATCTCCGGCGTTGTCGCGAAACAGAACCAGGTCCTCTCCCATCAGGCGCACCGGCACCACCGGGCGTTTGCCAATCAGCTCTTCGGCCAGGGCGGCGGGTTGCCAATAGTGGCGCAGAACGGCCCCAGCGCCGGTTCCGTCTGATACTCGGGTAATACGGTCATTTAACTGTTGGCTAATCATCTTGGCGTCCCACAGAGCTTGCGCGATTATCGCGCATATGGTTGAATACCGCTCAAGCGTAGAAGCCCCCCTTTGCCAAGTCAATGTAGGACATCCCATGGCCGCACCGACCGACATCTCCTCGACCTTCGCCAAAGGGCTTGTGGTGTTGAAATGTTTTGACGGCGACAGCACCCATTTAACTGTGCCTGAAATCGCCCGCCGTACAGGGCTAGACCGCGCCGTCACCCGCCGCCTTGTTCTGACGTTGGTCCATCTGGGCTATGTCGCCCAAGAAGACCGGGCCTTTTCCTTGACCCCGCGCATCCTGGTTCTGGCGGGCGGGTTTCTGCAAGGTCGGCGCTTTGGCAAGCTGATCCAACCCATTCTGGCTGCCTATTCCGCCCAGGCCGGACTGCCCTTTAGCCTGGCCATGCAGGACGAATCCCAAGCGGTCTATGTCGCCCATGCCGGGGATCAGGACGAACCGCGCCTTGGCTTTACCGTCGGCAGCCGCGTGCCGATGGACACAACAGCGATCGGGCGCGCGCTTTTGGAAACAGACTCTGCAGGCGAACTGCTGGAAACCGACGGCACGTTCGAGCCAGGGATCATCGGAATCGCCTGCGCCGTGGTCCGTGACGGTGAAATCGTAGCCGCCATCGGCACATCGGCCCCACGCAAACTGATGCAAGACCCCCTGCGCCGGGCCCATGTCGTGCCATCGCTGCAGAACTGCGCACAGGCATTAAGCGAGCTGTTCTAGCCCGACAGAACACGCGCCATCACTGCGCCAAGGCCCTGAAAAGCATCAAATTTTCGTGGAGGTTACAACTGGCAGTCCCTAGGGGAATCGAACCCCTCTTTCCAGGTTGAAAACCTGGCGTCCTAACCGATAGACGAAGGGACCGCTGTTGTGAGGGCGTATTTAGGGAATGGGGGCAGGGGGCGCAAGGCAAAAAATGTATGAATTTGCGATTGAAGTGCAGAAAATTGAAATCCCTTGGTTTTTAGGATTTTCCACCGCTTAGCAGCTGTCGTCTATGCTTTATCAGTCCGCAAAGGCCGCGTCTTCCAACCGAAGCTGCGGCGATTGCTTGCCGCCCCAGTGGTTTATTTCCAAACGTCCCGCCAAATGAACCGGCGCGCGGTTGGCGTTGACCAGCGCGTCGCCCATCTCCGATTCGAACGCGCCAAAGGCTATGGCGTTCATGCGGGTCCCGTCCCCGGCGGAAAAGGTCAGGCGCAAATGGGTTTCGCCCACGGGTTTGGCAAAGGTGATGGTCGCGTCCGGAAACACAAAGCGCGGGCCGGGAGCGCCTGCCCCAAAGGGGCCAGCCGCCTCGATCTGTGCAATCAGGTCCGGCGTGGCGGCGGAAGGGGATAGCACCCCGTCCAACCGCAACGATTTCGGCCCGGCTGTGCCCGCGCCTTGTCGGGCCAACAGCTCGGACAGGCGCGCCATGGCTGGTTCCAGCTGATCCCGCGACAGGCTAAGCCCCGCCGCCATTTTGTGACCACCGCCTTTTTCCAACAGGCCCTCGGCGGCCAAGCGCTGGATCGACGCCCCTAGATCGACGCCGGAAACCGATCGTCCAGACCCTTTGCCCGCATCCCCATCAAACCCGATCACGACCGAAGGCCGGTTGGTGGTTTCCTTCAGGCGCGACGCTACAATGCCCACGACGCCCGGATGCCAACCCTCGCCCGCTGCCCAAACCAAGGGCGCGTCCAACCCGCGCTCTTCTGCCTGTTCTAAGGCGGCGCGGCGCACCTGCGCCTCGATCTCGCGCCGGTCTTTGTTCAGCTGATCCAGTCGTTCGGCCAGGGCGGCGGCCTCGTGTTCATCGGCCGTGGCCAGCAGCCGCGCGCCCAAATCCGCAGCCCCGATCCGCCCGCCTGCATTGACACGCGGGCCCAGCAGGAACCCCAAATGATAGGGGGTGGGCGCCGTGTCCATGCCCGCCGCATCTGCCAAAGCCACCAGCCCGGGCCGCGCGCGCCGCCCCATCACCGTCAAGCCTTGCCGCACCAAAGCGCGGTTCACCCCGACCAGCGGGGCCACATCGGCCACCGTGGCCAGGGCCACTAGATCTAGCATCGCCAGCAAGTCGGGGCCTTTGACATCCTGGCCACGCAATTGGCGATTGGCTTCGACCAGCATCAAGAACACCACGGCGGCTGCGCATAGATGGGCCAGCTGGCCGTCCTCATCTTGGCGGTTCGGGTTCACCACGGCATGGGCATCCGGCAACGTCTCGCCGCCCAAATGGTGGTCCAGCACCACAACATCCGTGCCCTTTGCGGCGGTAATCGGGCCGTGGCTTAGGGTGCCGCAATCGACGCAGATGATCAGATCGTGGTTGGCGGCCAGATCGGCCATCGCAGGCTCATTCGGCCCGTAGCCTTCGTCGATCCGGTCGGGAATATACAAGGTCGCGCGGCACTCCATCTGGCGCAGCCAATCGATCAGCAACGCGGCAGAGCTGCCCCCATCCACATCGTAATCGGCAAAAATCGCGATCTTCTGGCGCTGTTTCACAGCCTCCAGAAACCGGGATGCGGCCTTTTCCATATCGCGCAAAACCCGGGGGTCTGGCAGCAGCTCGCCAATTTTTGGGGTCAGATAGGATGCGGCGGCCTCGGCCTCGACCCCAAGGCGCGCCAGAACCCGGGCAACGGGGGCGGGCAGGCCCGTGGTTTGCACCAAAGCCTCGGCATGGCGGTCCTGATCGGTGCTAAGCCCTTCCCAGCGCCGCCCGGTCAGTGAGCGGTCCACATTCAAATAGGCGGGCATATCTGGGGTGTTTGTCATGGCACCACCCTATATCCAGCACAAACCCAGCGGAAGGGGCAGCACGCGCCCGGTGCAAAAAAACCTAAGCTACCTTCGCGAAATCAGCCGCTACGAAAACGGGCGCACCAAGATGGCACGCCCGTTGTTTCGTCTAAAAGGGAAGGCGAAATCAGACCTCTTCAATCCGCAAGGCAACCGGATCCACCGCCACAACACCCGTTGCGGGCAACGCCGCCAAAGCCGCATCGATCGCGGACCGAGAGCACGGATGCGTCACGATCAGAACCGGGGCCGCGTCGCTGTCATGGCCGTATTGGCGCATGCGGTTGATGGAAACACCGGCCTCGCCCAGTACGGTCGCAACCTTGGCCAGGGCGCCGGGTTTGTCCTCTAGCGCGGTGCGCAAATAGTATGGTGCAGGGGCTGCAGATTGGGCCGCGACGGCCTTTTCCAAACGGGCGATCGGCTGGCCAAAGGCCGGCAGGCGAATGCCGCGTGCAATGTCGATGATGTCGCCCAGAACCGCACTTGCGGTTGGGCCTTCGCCTGCACCTGCGCCGCGCAAAACGATCTGACCGACCGAGTCGCCTTCGATCACAACCATATTGGTCGCATTTTCCAGCTGCCCCAGGGGCGAGGTTGCGGGCACAAGACACGGCATCATCCGCTGCTCGATCCCGTTTTCGGTCCGCTGGGCCACCCCAAGCAGCTTGATACGGTACCCCATATCAGCGGCCTGGTTGATGTCGTCGATGCTGATCCGCTCGATCCCTTCCAGCTGCATCTGATCAAAGGCCACTTGCGTGCCAAAGCCGATGGCCGCCAACAGGCTTAGCTTGTGGCCTGCATCAATGCCGCCCACATCCAAGGTGGGGTCCGCTTCCAGATAGCCCAGTTTGTTGGCCTCATCAAAGACCTGATCATAAGGCAGGCCCGCGCTTTCCATGCGGGTCAGGATATAGTTGCAGGTGCCGTTCATCACGCCCATGACCCGGGTGATCCGGTTGCCGGCCAAGCCTTCGGTCAGGGCTTTGACAACCGGGATACCGCCTGCAACGGCGGCTTCAAACCGCAGGCTCGCGCCGGTTTTCTCGGCGGTTTCGGCCAGGGCTTGGCCGTGATGGGCCAGCATGGCTTTGTTGGCGGTGACCACGTGAATGCCGCGCGCCAAGGCGGCTTCGGTCGCGGCTTTGGCCGGGCCGTCGGACCCGCCCATAAGCTCTACGAAAATGTCGATGTCGTCGCGCTTGGCAAGGGCCACGGGATCATCTTCCCAGCCATAAGGGCTTAGATCCACGCCACGATCCTTGTCCCGCGACCGGGCTGAAACGGCTACGATTTCCAAGGGGCGACCGGCCCGCGCGGCCAGCAATTCATTCGTGCGTTCGATGATCTTGATGACGCCCGCACCAACGGTGCCAAGGCCTGCAATCCCAAGGCGAAGCGGCGCGGGGTTGGATGGCGTGGTCATGGCTCTTTCTCCGAAACTAGATGTTGGATTGGCCTTAGCGCTTTGCGGCAAGACGTGCAATCAATCCCGGCGAATTTAGAGGATAGGGCAGAAGTCTAAGAGCGATTTATAGGCAGGGGATCAAAGCCCTTGGCGAATCCGGGCGGCCCGTGCTTTTAGGGCTGCGGCCCGGGCCAATAGATCGGCTGTGGTCTCGTCCGATACCTCTGCGCCCTCGCCAGCATCCAAAATCGGGTCATAGGGCGTGATCTTTGGGGCAGGGGCCGCCAAACCAGCCGCCGACACGCGGCCTTCCAATTCAGGAATATCCGCGCAGCCTGAAACCAACAGGACGCATCCCAAACCCAACAGCAAAGCGGTCACACGCATCAAAGCACCCCAAATTCAACTTGCCCAAAGGCTTAGGCGCTGACAGCGCGCGGCGCAAGCATTGTAGCGCTTGGTTTTCAATCGGGGCTGGGCAGGCCGCCTTGGCTGTCGTATCACAAAGCCTATGGCACGCACCCAAGGATCCCGCTCGGAAACGACCCGCCCCCTGATCATGGAGGCCGCAAAACGCTTGATCGCGCGCCATGGTTTTGCAGCCGTCTCCATGCGCCAGATCGCGGCGGAAACCGGCAAGCAGGTCGGCGCTCTCTATAGCTATATCCCTGATAAACAAGCGCTTTTGTTCGAACTGATGCGCAGCCATATGATGGATTTGCTGCAGGCGGCATCCCAGCTTGATCTGAAAACGGACCCCGGCACCGCGCTCGAATCCTTCACCCGGTTCCATATTGATTTCCATCTGGCCCGCCCCGAAGACGTCTTCGTCGCCTATATGGAGCTGCGAAACCTGGAACCCGACAATTTCAAAGCGATCACGTCCTTGCGCCACGAATATGAAGACGTGTTGCGTGGCATACTGATCAAGGGAACCAATAGCGGCGCGTTTCAGCTGGCCGATGTGCGTGTCAGCACCCGCGCCGTGATTGCGATGCTGACAGGGGTCACCACATGGTACCGCGACCACGGCATCTTGGACCGGGACGAGGTGATTGCGATCTACTGGCGGATGGTTGCGGGCTCGGTTGGGTACAAGCCCGCCTAAGCGTAGTTTAGTGGCTGGGCTTGATAAACGTGCCGTTGTTCAACTCTCGCATCGCTTGGCGCAGCTCGTCTTGGGTGTTCATCACGATGGGCCCGTGCCAGGCCACAGGCTCGTCAATCGGCGCGCCGGAAATCAGCAGGAACCGCACACCTTCTTCCCCGGCCTGCACAGTCACCTCGTCGCCAGTGCCAAACCGGATCAAAGTCCGGTCGCCGGACATGTCGCGGATATGGACCTCTTGGCCCGCGACCTCTTTTTCCAGCAGCACACCTGACGGGGCCGACGCATCGGCAAAGGCGGCCTGGCCTTCGAACACATAGGCAAACGCCCGGCGATAGGTGTCGATCCGAAACGTCTTTTTGGTGCCCGCAGGCATGCTGATATCCAGATATTGCGGGTCAGCTGCGATCCCGTCCACCGGGCCGGTCTTGCCCCAGAAACTGCCCACGATGACCCGAACAACCGTGCCGTCATCGTCGATAATCTCGGGGATCTCTTTGCCCTCGACATCCTGATAGCGC
>SPJP01000017.1 GCA_006844665.1 Paracoccaceae bacterium | reverse complement strand
GCGCTCTACCGCAAAGGCCAGTTCGTGACCCAGCTCGTCTTGTAATACTGCGGACAACCTAGCCAACTTTTGCGGTTCTGCCGCCAGGCGTTCCATTTCGTTAACGGACCGGCGGTTCTGAGCGGTGTAGAGAAACGGGATTTTTTCCCAAGTGGCCAGATCGTTGAAAATGGCGTTGGGTACCGGGGATGTTCCTGCTCCCAGAACTTTGCGCAGCTCGGTGCCTTTGCCGAGTAGGGGCATCACCCGGTCGATGCTGATGGCGCGATCAAAGTCGGTGCCGCCGATACGGATTCCGTGATTGGCCATTATTTCCAAGCCAGACGCACCTGATCGAAATACCGAAAAGTCCGAAGTTCCGCCGCCGATATCCACGATCAAGCCGATCTGGCCGGGCTGGTCCAACGCGCCGCCCGCAATGGCGGCGGCCTGCGGTTCTGGCAGAAAGGACACGTCTTTAAAGCCAGCGGCCAAGTAGCAGGCCTTTAAATCGGCTTCGGCTTGGTCCTCTCGCGGATCACCGGATGCGTGGAAAACCACAGGGCGACCTGACACGGCATTGTCAAAGGTGACACCGGCCTGAGCCTCCGCCTTGGTTTTGATCTGTTTTAGAAACCCAGCGATGATGTCGACGAAGGTGACCTGTTGGTTCAAGATCTGGCGCTTTTGGTGCATCAGGCTTGTGCCTAGAACCCGTTTCAACGCGCGCATGAACCGCCCATCATCCCCGTTCAACAATGCTTGGTTGGCGGGGTCGCCGATCAGGGTTTGTCTGGTGTCAAAGTCGAAAAAGAACGTCGTGGGCAGGGTGGTCTGACCGGGGGCCATTTCCACCAAACACGGCTTGCCATCGCGCAGATAGGCCGCACCAGAGTTGGACGTGCCAAAGTCGATGCCCAAAATGGGGGCGCGCGCAGCCATGCTAAGACCTTCTTGTTTATTGGATGAAGGGCGACGGGCTATGCGCAGTGCCGTCCTGCGTCAAGAAGGAATTAACATGCCACACGCATATGATGCATGTCTTAACTTGCTAGAACCACTTTTTGGACGGCGTCGTCCCAACCCAGAAAAAACTGGTCGTGGTCGCGTATAACAGGGCGGGTCATGACCTTGGGTTGGGCCGAGATTTGGGCTTCGGCTTCCGAGTTTTTCAGCCAATTGTTCAAGGCGCTAAAATCGCTGGTCTTTTTGTCGACCAGCTGGTCGCCGAATTCCATGATCAGCTCATCCAGTTCTGCCTCGGTCAGGGGATCGGCCCTGACATCGCGGAATTCGACTTCTTTGCCCACGGCTTCCAGTGCTTTGCGGGCGCGTTGGCATACAGGACATGTGCTTAGGCCGTAGATCATCATGACGAAATTCCTTGTGACGCGTGAGGGGCAGTGTCAGGGGTAAAGCAGAAAGACGCAATACGTTCTGCTTGCGCGAACAATTTTCTCATCCGTTAATATGTATTTTTCCGGTGCCTGAACTTTGCAGGATACTGGCCATAGTTAACCGAATTGCGCTTGATTTTTGTGCGAATTGGCGGGACGCTTGGTGACTGGAAATTGGATCAGGTGCGCCACCTTCATGTTTGAAATAATGGAAGGGCTAAAATCGGCGTTCTGGTTGGTTGTGACCTTTGATGCCGAGCTTTGGGAAATTAGCCTTCGGTCTTTGAGGGTTACCCTGACGGCTTTGCTGGTCGCATCTGCAATCGCGATTCCGCTTGGCACGTTCTTGGCTGTGCAGCGGTTCCGGTACCGCCGAACAATCATTTCTTTTATCAACGCGCTGATGGGGCTGCCGCCGGTCGTTGTGGGATTGTTGGTCTATATCCTGTTGTCCCGCTCTGGGCCATTTGGGGTGCTTAATCTACTGTTTACTCCCACCGCGATGATAATTGCGCAGGTGATTATTATCACGCCGGTTATCGCCTCGATCGCCCATCAATCCATGCGGGAACTTTGGGCTGAATATCATGATCTTTTGATCTCGTTGAACACGACCAAGGGGCAGCGGATCCTGACTCTGATCAAGGATGGGCGGCGCAATTTACTTACGGCGATGCTGGCCGGTTTTGGCCGCGCGATTGGCGAGGTTGGGGCGATCATGATCGTGGGCGGCAATATCGACCATGTGACCCGAGTTCTGACCACGGCGATTGCGCTGGAAACCGGCAAGGGGGATTTTGCCTTGGCGCTTGGCCTAGGGTTTGTGCTGATCGGTATCGCCTTTGTGGTCAACATCGCCATTCACACCCTGTCCCAAACCGAGCGGGAGGGACGCTGGTGACCGACATGTTCCCATTGACCTTGGAGCAAGTGATTGTGCGGCGTCAGCGCAAACTGGTGCTAGGGCCCGTTGATCTGACGCTGGACCAAAGCGGGCTGACCATTATTTTGGGGCCAAACGGGTCGGGTAAGACAACCTTGCTAAGGGTCATGCACGGGATTGAACGGATCAACGCAGGAACGATCAGCTGGGCCGTCGACGATCCGGCGAAACATGCTTTCGTGTTTCAATCCCCCATCGTGTTGCGCCGGACGGTGTCCGAAAACCTGGCCTATCCGTTGCGCTTGCTGAAAACTCCGCCCCAGAACGTGCGCGCCGCCGTGCATCATTGGGTTGAGCGCATTGGGCTAGGCGGCGTTCGCAACAGCCCGGCGACGCGGTTGTCCGGGGGTGAACGTCAGAAGCTGGCCATCGCGCGGGCTTTGATCCGCAAGCCGGAGGTTCTGTTCCTGGACGAGCCCTGCGCGAACTTAGATGGTCACGCAACCCGCGAAATTGAGGCTTTGCTGCAGGAGACAGCAGCAAATGGAACCCGGCTTGTGATGGCGACCCATGACCTAGGTCAGGCTCGGCGTTTGGCACGGGATATTGTCTTTGTGTTGCACGGAAAGGTCCACGAGTCAGGCCCGGCTGAAACGGCTTTTTCAAATCCAAAGACGTCAGAGTTCGCTGGCTTTCTTAGAGGAGATATAGTCACATGAAAAAGTTGATATTGGCTGCAATAGCTGTGCTATGGGCACAAGCTTGCAACGCTGACGCGATGCGAATGGCCGTGACGACGTCGTTCGATAGCTCTGGTTTGGCAGAGGTGCTGTTGCCCGCAATAAAAGAAGACCTAGATCTAGATGTGCGGCTTTTGGTGGTTGGTACAGGCCAAGCGCTGCGCTTGGGCGAAGCCGGGGATGTCGATGCGGTGCTGGTGCATTCCAAAGCGGCGGAGAAAGCATTTGTTGCTGCCGGGCATGGCACCCATCGCCGCGAAATCATGTATAATGATTTTGTCATCATTGGTCCCGTGGCGGATCCGGCCCAGATCTCCGTTGCAAGCAGTGCAGCCGTTGCAGTTCAAAAAATAGAGGACGCACAAACGCCTTTCGTAAGCCGTGGCGATGACAGCGGAACCCACAAGGCAGAGCTTAAGATTTGGGCTTCAGCCGGGTTGGATGCCGATGGCTTTGGCCCTTGGTACCGGGCCGTTGGCGCGGGAATGGGGGCCGCCCTAAATACGGCTGCTGGGATGCAGGCCTATGTCTTGTCTGACCGGGCAAGCTGGCTGAACTTTGGCAACAAAGACGGTCTGGCCCTGCTGTTTTCGGGCGATCCAGTTCTGTTCAACCAATATGCGTTCTTACCTGTGGACCCTTCCAAAAACGCGGCACTGCGCAATGACTTAGCGATGAAACTGGAAGATTGGCTAACCAGTCCTCGGGCGGCAGAGCTGATCAATGGCTACGAGATCAACGGTGAAAAGCTGTTTGTTTTCAACGCCCAAAACGAGTGATCATCAATGATGATGCGGTTCGTCGTCCAGGGACCCATGGACGGCGAATTGCATGATATCGGCGTCTTGTGCTTCAATCACGCGATAGGATTCCTTGACCCCGGCTGATGTCAGTTCTCGGGCGACGGTCAGCAAAGTGTTTGGGGCGTGGTCGGCGCAAAGCTCGGCCATTTGGTCGATTTCTTCCAGGGCAACTGGCAGGGCGGCCTCGACGGATGGGGCGCCGTAGATGTCGACGAAGTGCTGAGCCAATAAACTGGCTATAGTTTCGCGTTCCTGCGGTTCGATCTGGGTGACAGCGGCAAAGCTGACCCGCCCAAAGGTTTCGCAGCCCATCCAACCATTGGAAAACGCTTGGCGTGCCTTGCCGATCAAGTCTGCCTCGCCCCAATTCGAAAACTCGAACCCGCCCGAGATGCACCATTCCCCGGTACGGGCGGGGTTGTGAAACACGCGTGTGTCGCTTTCGTCAAAATGGATTGCACGGGCGAGCTTCATATGGGCCTCGTCAAATTTGCGGTGAGGGGAATGTGAACGGTAGTGTCGTCGGCTTTTAAGAGCAAGCTAAGGTCTTCGTCCAAGCCAATGTAAGTGCCGGTCTGGCCGCCATAGGTGACCTCGCCTTTCAGATTATGGGCAAGGCCAATCCATTCGCGGTGCAGCTGGGCCGTGCCGGCCTCGGTCCAAGCGTTGATCCCAACCAATGTGTGGCGGATCCATGCTTCCAACAGCTCGGTCGCCCCGACCTCGGCGCAGCCTTCGGCGTACAGGGCTGTGTCATCCGGGGTTAGGCCGGTTTCGTCACTGGCGGGCCATAGCTGCAATGTCAGGTCAATGACCAGCCAGTCGGGCTCTTGATCCGGCGCGCCTTTTGCGGCCATGCGCAACGCGCCGCAGCGACCGCCGTTGACATAGATAACGCCGTCCCAGCCCAAATGGACCGAGACTTCGGGCGGACCGATGGATCCCAAAGCGTTCTGAAACCCGACCCCGCAAAGAGGAAGCATTGTGGCGGCTTTCGACAGGGCGACATCTGGCGCGAACACGATTGCCGCGCAAAGCTGGTCCGGGCGCAGATCATAGACAACAAGCCCAGCGTCGCAGCCTGTGTCCGCCGCAGTACAGGCCTCAGCGAATGGATCGCGGCCTTTGGCATTCTGGCCGGTGAACAGCGGAGGAAACTGCGGACCCGTCATGCGTGACCGTTCTTGATCAGATCTCTTGCGACCGCGCGGAACGAGGTCGCCTGGCTGCTGTCTGGTTTGGATACAACGATTGGGGCCCCGCCATCGGCGGCCATGCGAATGTCTAGGTGCAACGGGATTTCGGCCAGCAAAGGTACGCCCAGTTTCTCCGCCTCGGCCGCGACACCGCCATGGCCGAATACGTGTTCTTCGTGGCCACAAGCTGAACAGATGTGGGTGGACATGTTTTCGATCATGCCGATCAGTGGCGTGCCCAGCTGATTGAACATATCGATCCCTTTGCGCGCATCCAAAAGGGCGATGTCTTGAGGAGTGGACACAATGATCGCGCCGTCTAGTTTGGATTTCTGTGCCAGGGTCATTTGAACGTCCCCGGTGCCGGGGGGCAAATCCACGATCAACACGTCAAGTGCACCCCATTGAACCTGGGTCAGCATCTGCTGAAGCGCGCCCATCAGCATCGGGCCGCGCCAGACAACCGCTTGGTCATCATTGGTCATCAGGCCCAATGACATCATCGTCACACCAAAATTCCGCATCGGCAGAATAGTTTTTCCATCAGGCGAGGCAGGGCGGCCAGACACCCCGAGCATTCTTGGTTGGGACGGGCCGTAGACATCGGCGTCCAGCAACCCAACCCGCCGGCCTTCGGCGGCCAAGGCACAAGCCAAGTTCGAGGCAACGGTTGATTTGCCGACGCCGCCCTTGCCCGAGGCAACCGCGATAATCCGGTCAATGCCAGGGATCTGTTCCGGGCCAGCCGGGGCGGCACTACGCTGTGGTTTCAGATCTGGCGGCGCGGCAGGCGTGCTGTGGGCGGTCATCACGATAGAGACCGTTTCTACCCCGTCCAGCGCTTTGATCTTAGCCTCGGCACTGTCTTTGATCGCAGTATAGGCGTCGGCGTGGCTTGCGCTGACCTCCATCACAAAACGGACTGTCCCGGCGTCGACGGTCAGGGCTTTGACGATGCCGGCTTCGGCCACGGACGTGCCGCTGACCGGGTCATCAATCGTCTTCAGAATGGCAAGAACGTCTTCTCTGGTCGCTGACACGCTATGCGCCCCCTTCGATTTTTCCGGTTACAACATGTTCAATGTCCAGCCCGTCAATGGTCAAAACCACTTTGGCTTCAAAGCTTTGGCCTTTGGATTCATCTACGTTGCGCAGGGCTTCTTCGATGGCTTGTTGTGACGTAACCCCGACCTGTTTCAGGAATTTGCGCATCGACATGTTGTAGTCTTCGTTCATATGGGTTCTCCGATTTCCTTGACCGAATTGCAGCTTCGAGCCTACGTTGGTCGTATTCCCAGGGAAGGATTGCTGTGAAATTCGCGTATGTCTTGGTGCTTATGATATGGCCGATGTCTCTGTTTGCACAGGACCGCGATTTTACTTTGTCCGCCCCGCAAGAGCTTTGGGACACGGGGCTTTTGAAGCACATTCTGCCTCGGTTTTCCTTGAAACACGGGGTTCGGATCACGCAGGTTGACCAAAACGGCGACGTGGTGATTGGGGATGAAGGAGCGCCCGCGTTTTCTGGTTTGGGCAAGCTGTGGCACTTGTCTGAAGCAGAAGGCGAGGGGCCTGTTTTGTTTGCCCAGTGGCTGTTTTCGGATATCGGCAAGCGAACGGTAAACGGGTTCAAGCTGGACGGAGAGCCCGTGTTCACGACAGATATTAGCGTCGCGGTCGAGATCCCTGACATGGCCTTTGACGGTGACCCCATCGCAGGCGAGAGCCTGTCTTTGGAGCACTGCGGGCGCTGTCACGTAGTGAATGAAACCAACCGGATGAAAGGCATGGGGCAAACACCATCGTTTGGTGTCATGCGAACATTTGAAGACTGGGACGCGAGGTTTGCGACCTTCTATGTTCTGAACCCTCATCCCAGTTTCAGCCAGGTCACCGACATAACGCCTGCGTTTCGGTCCAACTTGCCGCCTGCGATCGTTCCCTTGGAAATCACCCAAGACGAGCTGGAAGATATTCTGGCCTATGTGGCGACGATTGCGCCGGCTGATTTGGGCGCTCCGCCGCAATCTCAGTGATCCTTACGCTTGGACAGGTAGTCATCCGTAGTGCGGGGACGCGGGCGATCGCCCGCCGAAAACGGGTTATTGTCCGAATGGTACTGGGCATTGATCCGGCAATTGTCGCACATCTGGATCATTTTGGCGGCCTGGGGGTTAGCGAACATCGCGTGCTTGCCTGCCAGTTTGTCGACGATTTTTTCGACCGTGGATTTGACCCCGAAAAGGTTGCCGCATTCAATACAAGCAAAAGGTTCCTCTTCGTTTAGAACCTGTTGGGACAGGGCGGCGTCTGTCAGGTCTAGCTGAGGCTGCAATGTGATCGCGTTTTCTGGGCAAACATTTGTGCAGAGGCCACATTGCAGACAGGCGTCTTCTTGGAACCTAAGCTGGGGTAAATCTGGATTGTCGCCCAACGCGCCGGATGGGCATAGCGAAACGCAAGCCAAGCACAATGTGCATGCATCCGTATTCACCATTACTGCGCCATATGGGGCGCCGGAGGGCAGAGGCAGCGTCGTGGCATCTGGATTCAAAGCCTTGGCTGACAAGCGTGCAATTTGGCGTCTTGTGCCCATAGGCAGTACCGGATCAGCGATGGTAGTGCCTTGTTCCTGCTCGAACAGGTGGTCGGACAAAAGATCGGGGTCCGCGATGTCTATGATTGCGATCTTTTCGCCTGAAATCGCCAGTGCCAGTTCCAACTGTGGATCTAGGGCGTCGCGTTCGGTTGTTGGGCCCACCAGAAGCTCAACACGTGCAAAGCCAGCGGCAAGCGCGCCTAGCATCTCGGCGTGGCCGAAACCGGACAGCGCGCTGACTTGCATTGGGATGACATGGGCAGGCAACCCGCGGCCGTATCTGGCGCTTAGGCCGATCATTTGCCCGCCGTGATCGTCATGTACCAATAGGGTCGCGTCTTTTCCGCCGGCCGCCCGGTACGCCGAGGCCAAGGTGTTGATCCGGCGGAACGTGTCGTCCGCGCTTGGGGCTTCAAAACTGATCGCCCCGGATGGGCAAACGGCCGAGCATGAGCCGCAGCCTGCACAGATCATCGGATCGATGGCGACATGTTCGCCAGCTGATTGGATCGCGCCTGTGGGGCAAACGTTCAAACAGTTCGAACAGGCAGGCTTTTCCGCGCGGGAATGGGCGCACAGGCTGGGTTCCATTCGAACGTAAAGCGGCTTTTCAAAGGTACCCACCATTTGGCTGGCTTTGAAAATGGCATCTGCAACTGCGGGAAGGCTTTTGGGATCTGCGCGAATATAGCCGTCGCGTTTTTCGGGGGTCGGAAACAAAGCCGTGTCGCCGGACAGATCCAGGATGATGTCACAGTTGGATACGGCACCGTCTTTGGGCTCGGTCAGGGCCGGTGTTCCTCGTCCACCGGTGACGCTTTGTTGAAACGCGTTTATGCGGGCTTCGAACTGGCCAAAGGAGCCGGTTGCATGGTGCAATACACCTATAATTGTGTCGAATTTGTCTGTCGGGATAATTTCACTGCTAGGGGTCAGCAGAACGGTCACGGCCAGAACGTCCGCCAGCTTTTCTGCGGCGGCCACTGCCGCGTCTGGGTCGCCAATGACCAAGCACATGCCTTCTGAGACTATGTCTATAGCACTATGGGGTCTTTCGGTGATTTTGGCATCTGCAACCAGTGCTGCCATTTTGGGAAGAGTGCTTGCGCCGTCGTCAGTCCAGCCCGCGCGGTCGCGGATGTCGACGAAAGCGGGGAGGTCTGCTTGCAGGTCTTCGGCCAGCTCGACAAAGCGGTTTGCTTCTTGCTGACAGGCGATCATCACGTCGCCTTGGGGAATCGCTTTGGCTGCGACGTCGAATTGGTTGGTGCACAGGCTGCTATAGCAGGCGCCGCAGTCCAGATCGGTGGCTTTTCCAAGTGCTTCGGCATCGACCCGCTGAGAGCCAAGACAGTCGCAGACCAGTAGAGTTTTTGACATTATTCTCCCCAACATGCACGGCATGCGCCGGATCAAAGCTAGTCAGGAAAACAGGTCGCCGTAAACCCGTTTTTCAACGTGATTCTACCTGAAACATTTTGCAAATGCAGCAATACTTGTTTCGTTTAAGTGGTAATAAGTACGTTTTCCAGAGCTTTGGTTATTAGTTGTAAAGGTTTAGTCGTGCCGCGACGCAGAAAGGCTAAGCAGTCAAAATCAATATAAAAAAACTCTTTGAAGTTTTGGGGTTTTGGTACAGCATATCGGCAGACCCAAGCCGACTTGTTAGGGACTTCTGTGACGCAAACCTTTCCAAATTCCAGAACTATACCCTTAGGGGTTGTGGTTCGCCGGACGCCGGGCGCGACACGCTGGGCAAAGTTCGCATGGAAAGCAACGGCGGTCCTGCCAGGAGCGGGGGAGGCCGACTGGAAGGTCCTGCGAACGGAGGAAAATGCAACAGAGTTTCACGCAGCGACACTGCCCTTGACGCTATATGTGTCCGATGCGGAAGCCTATGCACATGAACTTCAGACGCGCGCACCTTCGGTATATGCGGTTCTTCGCCAGAACGAGCAAACGGGCGACCATCCTTGGAAAGTCGCCTTGGTGACCGCTTCACCTTACGAGGGGCAGGACTATTGCGACTCGTCCGAAGAGCTGGTCGAAAAGATCGTCATGCCAGAAGGTCTGCGGGCTTGGATTGCCGATTTTGTCGACACTTATTACGAAGAAGAAGCTTTCGTGAAGCGTCGGCGCAAGAATATGGATGTGAACCGGTCCGATAATGGCATTGGCGATCCGCGGATCAAGCAAGCCAACGACGTCTATAGCGCCCCCCGTCGAAAGGCGGTGGTGAATTGACCGCGACGCTTGATTCTTGGTCGCGCAGGCGCGCCGCCGTTGCCGCAGAAGCCGCTGCTGAAGAGCAGGCTGCGATCAAAGCGGCTGAACAAGAACAGCTGGCTGCCTTGGCCGAGAAATCTGACGAAGATATTCTGGAAGAACTGGGCTTACCGGATCCGGACAACTTGGGGCTTGGCGATGACTTCAAGGGGTTTATGGCCAAGACTGTGCCAGACCACATTCGAAAACGCGCGCTGCGTCAGCTGTGGCGCAGCAATCCGGTCTTGGCTTGCGTCGACGGGTTGAACGATTACGACGACGACTATCTGACGGGCAGCTTCGGCCAGGGCGCGATCAAAACATCCTATCAAGTTGGCAAAGGTATGTTGGCCCATCTGCAGGAGGTCGAGCGGCAAAAAGAGCAAGCTGAAGCCCGCACGGAAGCAAATGACAGCGACGTCGAAGAGGTTGAGGTCGAATGCCTCGATGTGGACGAGCCTGAATTTGACACCGAAACGCTACCGCTTGCCGCTGCCGATGAAGACGCGGCCGACGACGCGCCCGCCGTTATGCCTCGTCGGATGCGGTTTCAATTTTCCGAGGATACAGAATGAACGCCCCAGCGGCCCTTCCCGAGATTTCCGAAGAAGACCGGCTGCGCGCTGATCTTTACAACTATCTTGGGCTTTTGCTTGTCGGCCCCCCGGATCAAATGCTTTTGGACCAAACGGCAGCACTTTCCGGCGATGCATCAAATCTTGGGCAGGCCATTCAAGGGCTGTCCCGAGTTGCCAAGGTGACCAAACCTAAAGCCGTTCAATCTGAATTTAACGCCCTGTTCATTGGCTTGGGTCGGGGCGAGCTTTTGCCCTATGCCAGTTATTATCTGACCGGGTTCCTGAACGAAAAGCCTTTGGCAAATCTGCGCGCGACGATGGCCAATTTTGGCATGGCGCGGGCAGAGGACGTGTTTGAACCAGAAGACAACATCGCATCGCTTATGGAGATGATGGCGGGGATGATCGTGGGTCGGTTCGGCCGGGTTGCGACGGTACAAGAGCAACACGAATTTTTTAGTGCACATATTGGAACATGGGCCGCACATTACTTTGCGGACCTTCAGGCGGCAAAAACATCAGTGTTCTACGCATCGGTAGGTGCGGTCGGGGCAGCGTTTATGGACATCGAGCGCGAAGCGTTTCGAATGACTGCAAACTGAAGGCTTTGCCAAGAAACCGGCGGGGATGCCTGCCAAACAAAGGAAAGGGAGACATCCCATGAGCGATAAAATTGAAGGCAAAAGCCGCCGTAGTTTCTTGAAACTGGCCGCAACCGCTGCGCCGGCTGCGGCAGCTGCCATTGCGGCGGGCGGGGCTACGCAGGCTGCGGCGCAAACGCCGGACCTGTCGTCTGAAACAATGCAAGATACAGATCACACGCGCGCGTATTTCGAAAGCACGCGTTTCTAAAAACTCAGACTGATCCCGCCCTTGGCGCTTTGGAGCCAACCCGGCGGGAAAGCTAGAATTTTTCCAGCCACGCTGGATTAGGGAGGAAGAAGATGCTGAGGAAAAAGACAAACGGCCATTCGCGGAGATCTGGCAACGCGCCAGTGATGGAGCGCCGGGGATCAAACGTTATTGATCGTCGTGGTTTCTTGCGTGGTTCTGGACTGGCCATCGGCGGGTTGACCGCTATTGCGGCAACTGGTGGCACAGTAACCCAGGCAACAGCGCAGACGGCCGCGACCCGCGCGGTTGAAACCATCAAGTCAGTTTGTACCCACTGCTCTGTTGGCTGTACGGTTGTGGCCGAGGTCGACAACGGCGTTTGGACCGGACAAGAGCCAGGCTGGGATAGCCCGTTTAACCTGGGCGCGCATTGTGCCAAAGGGGCCGCGGTTCGCGAGCACGCCCATGGCGAGCGTCGCCTGAAATACCCAATGAAGAGAGAAAACGGCGAATGGGTTCGCATCAGCTGGGACACCGCCATCGAAGAAATCGGCGATGGCATGATGAAGATCCGCGAAGAAAGCGGTTCGGATTCAGTTTACTGGTTGGGCTCGGCCAAGCATAACAACGAACAGGCCTACCTGTTCCGTAAGTTTGCCGCCTATTGGGGCACCAATAACGTCGACCACCAGGCACGGATCTGCCACTCGACTACGGTTGCGGGTGTTGCGAACACATGGGGCTACGGCGCCATGACCAACAGCTACAACGACATTCATAACTCTAAGGCGATCTTTCTGATCGGCGGCAACCCTGCCGAGGCACACCCTGTTTCGCTGCTTCATATGCTGAAAGCGAAAGAGCAAAACAACGCGCCGCTGATCGTTTGCGACCCCCGCTTTACCCGGACGGCCGCCCACGCGGACGAATATGTGCGTTTCCGCCCAGGTTCGGACGTGGCCCTTGTTTGGGGTATTTTGTGGCACATCTTCGAGAACGGTTGGGAAGACCAAGAGTTCATTCGCACCCGTGTATGGGGCATGGACCAGATCAAAGAAGAAGTTGCCCGCTGGACACCAGAAGAGGTCGAGCGCGTCACCGGCGCACCCGGCAGCCAGCTAGAGCGTGTTGCGCGTACTTTGGCCAATAACCGTCCTGGCACCGTCATTTGGTGCATGGGTGGCACGCAGCACACCAACGGCAACAACAACACCCGCGCTTACTGTATCCTGCAGCTTGCTTTGGGCAACATGGGCACAGCTGGTGGCGGCACTAACATCTTCCGCGGCCACGATAACGTTCAGGGTGCGACAGACCTTGGCGTTCTGGCCAATACCCTGCCTGGATATTACGGTCTATCTGCTGGGTCTTGGGCCCACTGGGCGCGCGTTTGGGAAGAAGATTTGGATTGGCTGAAGGGCCGTTTCAGCCAGGAAAGCGTCGGCGACACGCCGATGATGAACCTGACAGGCATCCCCGTTAGCCGCTGGATCGACGGTGTTCTGGAAGAATCCGCGGACATTGACCAGCCGGACAACATCCGGGCCATGGTTCTTTGGGGCCACGCGCCAAACTCCCAAACCCGTCAAAAAGAAATGAAGACGGCGATGGAAAAGCTCGACATGCTTGTCGTGGTCGATCCATATCCAACTGTTTCTGCGGTTCTGCAGGATCGCGAAGACGGCGTGTATTTGCTGCCAGCCTGTACGCAGTTCGAAACCTATGGTTCTGTCACGGCATCGAACAGGTCCCTGCAATGGCGTGACAAGGTTGTCGAGCCGCTGTTTGAATCGCTGCCCGATCACACGATCATGGCGAAGTTCGCGGCCAAGTTCGGCTTCCACGATGAATTCTTCCGCAACATCGCGGTTGATGAAAGTGGCGAGCCGAATATCGAGGACATCACCCGCGAATTTAACCGTGGCATGTGGACCATCGGCTATACGGGCCAAAGCCCAGAGCGCTTGAAAATGCACATGGCCAACCAGCACACCTTTGACCGCACTTCTCTTCGTGCGATTGGTGGACCCGCTGATGGCGATTTCTACGGTCTGCCATGGCCAAGCTGGGGAACGGCCGAAATGAACCACCCCGGTACGCCAAACTTGTACGACATGTCGTTGCCGGTTGCAGATGGCGGCCTTACATTCCGTGCCCGCTTTGGTGTGGAAAGGGAAGGCGACAACCTGCTGGCCGAAGGCGTATTTACGCCAGGGTCCGAAATTGAAGACGGCTATCCGGAATTCACCATGCAGATGCTGATGGATCTTGGATGGGATGGCGATCTGACAGCTGATGAAAAAGCTGCCATTGATGCCGTTGCCGGACCTAAGACAAACTGGAAGACCGACCTTTCCGGCGGTATTCAGCGCGTCGCAATCGCCCACGGGTGTGCGCCATTTGGCAACGCCAAAGCCCGCGCCGTGGTTTGGACCTTCCCAGACCCTGTGCCGATCCACCGCGAACCGCTGTACAGCAACCGTCGGGATCTGGTCGCAGATTATCCAACCTACGAGGATAAAAAGTTCTGGCGCGTACCCACAATGTATGCGTCGATTCAGGAAAACGATTTCTCGGAAGAGTATCCAATTATCCTGACCTCGGGTCGTTTGGTTGAATATGAAGGTGGCGGCGATGAAACCCGGTCCAACCCTTGGTTGGCCGAGCTTCAGCAAGACATGTTCATCGAGATCAACACTCGGGACGCCAATAACCTTGGGGTTCGTGACGGGGCGCAGGTCTGGGTCGAGGGCCCAGAAGGCGGCAAGGTCAAAGTAATGGCTTTGGTAACAGAACGTGTTGGAACGGGCGTTGCGTTTATGCCATTCCACTTTGGTGGCCATTTGGAAGGCGTCGATCTTAGGGACAAATATCCCGAGGGGGCCGATCCATATGTGTTGGGTGAATCCACGAACACCGCACAAACCTATGGCTATGACAGCGTAACCCAGATGCAAGAGACCAAAGCGACTCTTTGCAAAATCTGGTCAGCATAAGGGAGAAGTAGAATGGCTAGAGCAAAATTTCTCGTTGATGCTGAACGTTGCATTGAATGCAACGCCTGCGTCACAGCCTGTAAGAACGAGCATGAGGTGCCTTGGGGCATCAACCGCCGTAAAGTCGTTACTATCAATGACGGCAAACCCGGCGAGCGGTCGATCTCGGTCGCATGTATGCACTGTTCTGACGCGCCGTGCATGGCCGTTTGCCCGACGGACTGTTTCTACCAGACAGCCGACGGTGTGGTCCTGCACTCCAAAGACCTGTGCATCGGTTGCGGTTATTGCTTCTATGCGTGCCCCTTTGGTGCGCCGCAATACCCACAAGCGGGCAACTTTGGATCCCGGGGCAAGATGGACAAATGCACCTTCTGCGCCGGTGGCCCAGAGGAAAATAACTCCACTGCTGAATTCGCAAAATACGGCCGTAACCGGATCGCGGAAGGCAAACTGCCAATCTGTGCGGAAATGTGCGCGACAAAGGCTTTGCTTGCTGGGGATGGCGATGTCGTTTCGGGGATCTACCGCGAACGCGTTGTTGCACGCGGCTTTGGCTCCGGTGCTTGGGGCTGGGGTACAGCCTACGACCAAAAAGGCGGCTAAAGCCCCTGCGCACTTATGAAATGGGGGCGGCCTTAATGGGGCCGCCCCTCTTTGATCCGACCAAAAGGAACTCAAGATGCTGCGTATTATTTCCTTGCTCGCCCTTGCTTGGATGCTTGCGGTTCCAGTTGCCGCGCAAGAAGCGCCTGAAGATGCTCGGGCCTCAACCGGCGGCGCTCAGACCCTGGAAGACATTCTACGCAGACAAGAAGGGATCTCGATTGACGACAGTTTCCGTAGCGAAGTGACCGGCAACCCCGAAGCTGCCGCAGCAACGGCTGACCAGCTTGGTACACTTGGCGGAGCGTCGGATCCCGATCTTTGGCGGGCGTTCCGCTACGGGTCTGCGGATATCACGACGCAAGCCCGTGTACCTGCAGCCACGACGCTTATGCAGGACGGCGGCATGTGGTGGCTGGAGTTTCGCCAAGGCCCATTGTTGACATTGGCCGCAATTTTGCTGGGCGGCACGTTGGTCGCGTTGGGCGTTTTCTACTTTTTCCGTGGTCCGGTTATGATTGACGGTGAAAAGACCGGGCGAACGATTGTTCGATTTGAGGCGTTCGAGCGCTTTGGCCATTGGTTGCTGGCGTCGTCCTTTTTGTTATTAGGATTGACGGGTTTGATCACGCTGATCGGCCGTAAAGTGCTGATACCTGTATTTGGTCACGACAGTTTTTCCTTCCTCGCGGTCGCGAGCAAGTGGGTCCATAACAATGTCTCTTGGGCGTTCATCGTGGCACTTGTGATCGTGTTCGTGGCTTGGGTGGTACATAATATTCCCGACCGTACAGACCTGAACTGGCTGGCCAAAGGGGGCGGTTTATTCGGTGGTGGGCATCCACCGGCCAAAAAGTTCAACGCCGGTCAAAAGCTGATCTTTTGGGCAGTGATCATTCTGGGCGGGTCAATTTCGGTTTCGGGATTGTCCCTGCTGTTCCCGTTTGAATTCCACATATTCGGGCACACGTTTTCGATACTGAATCAAATGGGTGTTCTGGGTTGGTTTGGGTTTGGCGAACTGCCGTATCCGTTGCAGCCACAGGAAGAGATGCAGTACGCCCAGCTTTGGCACGCATTGGTTAGCCTGGTTTTAACAGCAATCATCTTTGCTCATATCTATCTGGGTTCTGTCGGGATGGAAGGCGCGTTTGACGCCATGGGCAAGGGCGAGGTCGAAGAGCAATGGGCGCGCGAACACCACAGCCTTTGGGCGGACGAAGTTCTGAACGCCAAAGAAGACCCCTCAGAGAAAGGGACATAACGTGAAAGCTTTCCTAGCTGCGCTTGCCGCCTTGTGCCTGATTACCATTGTTGCCAACCAAGTTCTGATCCGGTCTGGCTTTTCTAGCGACGACGCTGAAACATCGGCTAATGTTCGATTGGACGACTAAGCCCGACGCCAGTGCATTTTTGACGTAACGTCGAAAACCCAGACTTTGGTTTCGACGTAGCGGCACAGTTGCAGGGCTGCCAAGGATCAGCCACGTTTCCCCGTGGGAGGCCATCGGGTGCGCAATCAGGTCTTGGTTGCTGGCGCATTGAACTCGCTCGGTGTCCCGTCCGCCAAGGATCGGATCAATCGGAGGGTTCTAGAATGTATGCGCAAATGGTGAAGTCCACAGGCCAAGGGGTCAAAGACCCTTCGGAGATGACGGACCAGGAACGTGCGTTCCAAGAACGGATCGACCGAGGCGATAGGATCGAGCCCAAAGACTGGATGCCCGAACACTATCGAAAAACTCTGATCCGGCAGATTGGCCAG
Source organism: Paracoccaceae bacterium (assembly GCA_006844665.1). Lineage (GTDB taxonomy): Bacteria > Pseudomonadota > Alphaproteobacteria > Rhodobacterales > Rhodobacteraceae > Dinoroseobacter. Next base: position 26,152 of record SPJP01000017.1, on the reverse strand, counting down.
CACGCGCATTCGGAAATTGTCGGCCAGCTACCAGAAGGCAACTGGATCACCCGCGCGCCGACGCTTGAGCGCAAAGCGATCTTGTTGGCAAAAGTGCAGGATGAAGCGGGGCATGGCCTGTATCTTTACTGCGCCGCTGAAACTTTGGGGGTTAGCCGGGATCAGCTGACTGAAGATTTGCTTTCAGGAAAAATGAAATACTCGTCCATCTTCAACTATCCAACGTTGAATTGGGCCGACATGGGCGCTGTTGGCTGGTTGGTCGATGGGGCAGCTATCATGAACCAAGTGCCGCTGCAGCGCACGTCTTACGGTCCCTATGCACGGGCCATGGTGCGGATCTGCAAAGAGGAATCGTTCCACCAGCGGCAGGGCTACGACATCATGATGAAGATGGCCAAGGGCACGCCGGCACAAAAGAACATGGCCCAGGACGCGCTGAACCGAACGTGGTTTCCAGCATTGATGATGTTTGGGCCTTCCGATGCGGAATCCGTCCACTCGGCTCAGTCGATGGCGTGGAAGATCAAGATGAATTCCAATGACGAATTGCGCCAGAAATTCGTGAACGAAACAGTGCCTCAGGCCGAGTTTCTGGGGCTGACCGTGCCTGATCCCGATTGCAAATGGAACGAAGAAAAAGGCGGCTATGATTTTTCTGAACCTGATTGGTCCGAGTTCTTTGACGTGATCAAGGGCAATGGTCCCTGCAACACCGAACGCTTGGCTGCCCGGAACAAAGCTTGGGATGACGGCAAATGGGTGCGCGACGGCCTGATGGCTCATGCCGAAAAGAAAGAAGCGCGCCGCGTTGCGGCTGAGTAGGAATATTGGGATGGGAATTGACACACCGACTTCAGACGGAAACACCGCTTCGCGTAACGAATGGCCGTTATGGGAGATATTTATTCGTGGGCAACATGGGCTGAACCATCGACATGTGGGGTCTTTGCACGCACCAGACGCGGAAATGGCGATCAAGAACGCCCGCGATGTCTACACGCGCCGCAACGAAGGGGTTTCGATTTGGGCGGTCGAAGCGCAGCATATCGCGGCCTCGTCCCCGTCCGACAAAGGCCCGTTGTTCGAGCCTGCGCAATCCAAAGTGTACCGCCATCCGACCTTTTATGACATTCCTGACGAAGCCGGGCATATGTGATGCAGCAGGATGCTTTGTTTGAATACCTATTGCGTTTGGGCGACAACACCTTGGTGCTGGGGCATCGCGTGTCTGAATGGTGCGGCCACGCGCCCGCCTTGGAAGAAGATATTGCGCTGGCCAATGTCGCGTTGGACTTGATTGGCCAAACGCAGCTGTGGCTGGGATTGGCGGGGGAGGTCGAAGGTACCGGGCGCAGCGCGGATTATCTAGCTATGTTGCGCGACGTTTGGGATTTTCGGAACGTCCTGCTGGTTGAGCAACCGAACGGCGATTTTGGCCAAACGATCATGCGCCAGTTTCTGTTCGATCTGTGGCATGTTCTTGTGTTGGATGCTTTGCAGGCAAGCTCGAATACTCAGGTTGCCGAGATTGCCGAGAAAGCGCTTAAAGAAGCGCGGTATCACCTTGAACGATCGTCCGATACTGTCATTGGCCTAGGGGATGGCACAGTAGAAAGCCACGATCGGATGCAGGCAGCACTTGATTTGCTTTGGCCTTATATTGGCGAGTTTTTTGAACCGGATGCCATTGATCTTGCTGCGCAAGAAAACGGTGTAGGGCCAGATCTGTCACGCTTAGAAGCCGCTTATCGCGAGCAGTTAGACCGGGTTCTGAAACAAGCATGCCTGACAGCCCCGACCGATTTTTTTGCCCATAAAGGTGGGAAAACTGGGTTCCGCCACAGCGAACATCTGGGCCATCTGTTGACCCAGATGCAATGGCTGCAACGCGCTTATCCGGGGGCGTCATGGTAGATGCACTGCCTTCCGTTGATACCATCTGGGAATGGCTTGAATGTGTGCCGGATCCGGAAATTCCCGTCGTCTCGGTCGTTGATATCGGCGTTGTGCGGGATGTGGCGCGAGAAGGCGGTAAAACCATCGTGTCGATCACGCCCACCTATTCCGGATGCCCAGCGACATCCGTGATTTCCTTTGAGATTGAAAAGGAACTTCGGTCACGTGGATTGCAGGACTTTGAGCTGCGGCGCAAATTGTCGCCTGCCTGGACCAGTGATTGGATCAGCCAAGCGGCATTGGCCAAGCTAGAGGCTTACGGCATCGCGCCGCCCTCGGCCGCGGGTGGCCCTTCGCGATGTCCGCGCTGCCAGTCGCAAGACTTAGAACGGATCAGCCAGTTTGGGTCAACCCCATGCAAAGCACAGTGGCGATGCCGCGCTTGTCTGGAACCGTTTGATTATTTCAAGTGTATCTGAGGGATTTGATTTGCCGCGTTTCTATGATCTTCATGTCACGGACATTCAAAAAACCATCCGCGATGCGGTCGTGGTTACCTTGGCCCCACCCGTTGATAACGCGGATGCGTTTTCTTTTCAGCCGGGGCAATATTTGACCTTTAGGCAGGAATTCGATGGGCAGGAACTACGCCGGTCTTATTCTATATGTGCTGGCCCGGATGAAGGGGTCTTGCAAGTTGGGATCAAGCGTTTGGATGGCGGGGCGTTTTCGACCTATGCCAACTTGCAGCTTCGGGTTGGCGATACCCTGTCAGCTATGCCACCCATGGGGAAGTTCACCCCTGATGATCGCCCCCAAGCGCCGCGCAATTACCTTGGGTTTGCGGGCGGGTCTGGGATCACCCCAATCCTATCCATCATGAAGGCTTTGTTGCAGCGTGAACCGGGTTGTTCGTTTACGTTGGTCTACGCGAACCGGGGTGTGAACACGATCATGTTCCGAGAGGAGCTGGAGGATCTTAAGAACACCTATATGGGCCGCCTGACGGTGATCCATATCCTTAAATCTGATGCCCAAGACATCGATCTGTTCACGGGTCGCGTCACCGAAGAAAAATGCGCAGAGCTTTTCGAGCATTGGATAGATCTGGCCAGCATGGACACTGCATTTATCTGCGGGCCAGAACAAATGATGCTGGGCATTGTACGCGCGCTAAAAGCTGGCGGCATGTCGCAGCAACAGATCAAGTTTGAGCTGTTTGGTGCAAGTCAACCCGGACGTGCAAAGCAAAAGGCTCATGGGGGAAGTGCTACTGATAGTGCTGCGAAAACTCAGATCAGCATCACCTTGGATGGGGCAACCCGCGGTATAGAGGCGGACAAAGGCACTTCAATTCTGGACGCGGCGTTGGGAAATTCCGTAGACGCGCCGTTTGCCTGCAAGGCCGGGGTCTGCTCGACATGCCGGTGCAAGGTGATGGAGGGTGAGGCGGAGATGGCAGCGAACCATGCGCTAGAGGATTACGAGGTACGCCGAGGCTATGTCTTGTCGTGCCAAGCTTATCCGCTGACAGACAAAATTGTCGTGGATTACGACCAATAACAGACGGATCAGGGGTACTTGGATAATGAGTTTACAGATCAGTAGTTATGCGTGCGGCGAATGGATCGCCCCAGGGGCCGGAGCGCGCAGCATAGCCGATGCCGCCACGGGGCACGAATTCGCGATAGCAGGAAATGACGCGTTGGATGTAGCCGGGATGCGCAATCACGCGCGTTCCAAGGGTGGTCCAGCCTTGCGCACAATGACGTTCCACCAGCGTGCCAAAATGTTGAAAGCCGCGGCGCTTTACTTAGGCCAACGTAAGGACGAACTGTACCAACTGTCATATCGCACAGGGGCGACCCTGACAGACAGTAAGATTGATATCGATGGTGGCATTGGCACGTTATTGGTATTTGCGTCCAAAGGGCGACGCGAAATGCCAGACGGGCATGTTTATTTGGATGGCGATGTAGAACAGCTTTCACGCTCGGGCAGTTTTGTGGGCCAACACGTCTGCACCCCATTGCTGGGCGCTGCAATTCACATCAATGCGTTCAATTTTCCAGTTTGGGGCATGTTGGAAAAGCTGGCCCCGACACTACTGGCCGGGGTGCCCGCGATTGTGAAACCCGCGACGGCCAGTTGCTATGTAACCGAAGCTTGCGTTCGAATGATCGTGGCCAGCGGCCTGCTGCCAGAAGGCGCGTTGCAATTTATTGCGGGCTCGACAGGGGAATTGCTGGACCAATTGGACTGTCAGGATGTCGTCAGTTTCACTGGGTCAGCTGACACAGCCTACATGCTGCGTTCGTCAGAACATTTGGTGCGAAACTCGGTCCGCTTCATGGCCGAACAAGACAGCCTGAACGCCTCTATCCTTGGCCCCGATGCAGCACCTGGCACGCCCGAATTCGATCTTTTCCTGAAGGAGGTGCACCGGGAAATGATCACGAAGGCGGGGCAGAAATGCACGGCCATTCGCCGAATTATTGCACCGAAATCACATTTAGATGCCGTGATTGAGGGGCTGTCACAACGGTTGAACAAGACCGTCATCGGCGCACCGGATTTACCCACCACCCGAATGGGGGCGTTGATCTCGGCGGCGCAGAAGGACGACGTTTTGGGCAAAGTTGCTACCTTACGGGCCGAAGCTGAACTGATTTGCGGCAATCCCGACCAGTTCGATGTTCAAGGCGCAGACGGGGCCACGGGGGCCTTTTTGCCGCCGATGCTGTTGCATTGTGCGAACCCGGATAAAGCCGTCCGGGTGCATGATACAGAAGCCTTCGGCCCAGTTTCCACAGTTATGGCATATGAAGATCTGGACCACGCAATATCATTGGCAAACAAAGGCGAGGGTAGTCTTGTCGCGTCAGTGATTACGCATGATCCAGCCATTGCACGGCAGGTTGTTTTGGGGGCCGGTGCCTTTCACGGGCGTTTGTACTTTAACAACCGGACGTCGATGGCCGAGGCGACCGGTCACGGCGCGCCTATGGCGAACATGGTACACGGGGGGCCCGGTCGCGCTGGCGGGGGCGAGGAACTGGGCGGCGTACGCGGTGTAAAGCACTACATGCAGCGCACTGCGATCCAAGGCAGCCCGGATATCATAACAGCAATTGGCAACACTTGGGTGCCAGGATCTGCAGAACAAACCGATACGGTCCACTTGTTCAGACGCAGCTTTGAAGAGCTTCAGATTGGCGACACGTTATATTCGCCAGAGCGTGAAGTGACTATGCAAGACATTGAACACTTTGCCGATTTCACGGGTGATAGCTTCTACGCCCATATGGATCAGGCAGCAGCAAGTAGAAACCCGTTCTTTCCGGGGCGTGTAGCCCATGGATACTTACTGCTATCATTTGCGGCGGGCTTGTTTGTTGAGCCCGACGAAGGACCTGTGCTGGCCAATACTGGGCTAGAAAACCTCCGCTTTCAAAAGCCACTCGAACCAGGCAGCAAGATAAAGGTACGTTTGACCGTGAAAAAGAAAACGCCGCGCACCGATGACTATGGCGAAGTGATCTGGCATGCGGCTCTGACAGACCAAGATGACGACCAAGTCGCTGAATACGACCTGCTGACAATGGTGTCCTATAGAAAGTGACCAGATGAGCGATACGATCCTTACCACTGACCATGGAACTTGGGCAGAGATTACTCTGAACCGTCCTGACAGGCTGAACAGCTTTAATGAGGAAATGCATCTTGCGTTGCGCACTGCTTTGGAACAAGCGCGCGATACTGGCAAACGGGCCGTGTTGCTAACCGGGGCCGGACGCGGGTTTTGTGCGGGCCAGGATCTTGGGGACCGTGACCCGTCCAAGATGGTGGGCAAGCCGGATCTTAGCCGCACGGTTCGGACATTCTACGCGCCCTTGGTGCGCTTGATCCGATCATTGGATTTCCCGGTCATCTGCGCGGTTAATGGCGTCGCCGCAGGGGCCGGGGCCAATCTGAGTTTGGCTTGCGATATTGTTATGGCCAGCGAAAGCGCTAAATTCATTCAGTCCTTCTCCAAAGTTGGCCTTATCCCCGACACAGGGGGCAGCTGGCATCTGCCTCGTTTACTAGGCGAGGCCAGGGCGAAAGGCTTGGCGCTGACCGGCGAGGCCTTGCCAGCTGCAAAAGCCGCCGAATGGGGGCTGATCTGGAAGGCGCTTCCGGATGACAGCTTGATGCCAGAGGCACGGGCCTTGGCGGCAAAGCTTTCGGTAGGTCCGACCTTGGGATTAGGGTTGACCAAGCGCAGCATTCAGGCGGCGGCAGTGGATACGCTCGACGAGCATCTAGAGCTTGAAGCGGATGCGATGAAAATTTGCGGGGAAAGCGATGATTATGCCGAAGGCGTGTCGGCTTTTCTTGAAAAGCGCACAGCAGTGTTTCAAGGGAAATAACACGGGGCATTGTGCCCAAAGCTTGTCGCCCTGATCACCTTTGCCTACATAAGCTGAATTGACCCAGATCAGCCACCGTTAGGCTGCGTCAAAGGTCCTGTCCGGTGAAGAAAGCAGCTTTATGAACGAAGACAAAGATAGCCTAACCCGCGCTCGCGAACGCGGGTCCCACGGTCGCCAGCAAGATGATGGTGTCTTGGTGATCCGAACCATCGCCATGCCTGCGGATACCAACCCTGCGGGTGATATTTTTGGGGGCTGGTTGATGTCTCAGATGGATTTGGCGGCCGGAAACATGGCGGGCCGGGTTTCGCAAGGGCGAGGGGCCACCGTCGCGGTTGAAGCGATGCAGTTTCTGCGCCCGGTCAAGGTCGGGGACGAGGTCACGCTGTACGCCACGCTGAAAAAAGTGGGCCGCACATCTATGAGGATCCACGTGGACGCCTGGGCAAGGGCGAGGTTTTCCAACAATGCAGCCAAAGTGACAGACGCTGATTTCATATTCGTAGCTTTGGACGATGAGGGAGCACCTCGGGAAATCCCTGACACCTAAGGCGAGTGCCGATTGGTGGATGTTGGCGAAGGAACTCCTCGCCAACATCGGAGAGCTTAGTCTATGGCCATGCCTTTATCATCAAAGAAATGCTGACGGTTGGGTGGGAAGATTAACCCCACAGTTTCGCCGGGCTTTAAGTCGGTTTCACCGGAAACGCGGGCGGTTAATTGACCAAGGGCCGCGCAATCCAAGATGACAAAACAATCTGCGCCTAGATACTCGACTACGTCAATTACACCATCAATCGCTCCCGCTCCTGGCGCTCCAATCTCAATATGTTCGGGGCGGATGCCTAGATGCGCGGCAGGCTTGCTGCCCGCATAAGGCTGGCCACGTCCCCCTTGCAGGGTGAAGTTTCCGCCTTGTGTTGCGCAAGGCACGACGTTCATTTTGGGTGAGCCGATGAATTGGGCGACAAATAAGTTTGCGGGGCGCTCATACAGCTCTCTTGGGGGGCCGACTTGGGCGATGGTTCCGAATTCCAGTACAACGATCTTGTCGGCCAGTGTCATGGCTTCGACCTGATCATGGGTCACGTAGATCATGGTCGCTTTCAGGTTCTGGTGCAGCTTGGCGATTTCGTACCGCATTTCGACCCGCAGGGCGGCGTCCAGATTGGACAGAGGCTCGTCAAATAGGAACGCGGTTGGATCACGAACGATCGAACGGCCAATGGCTACACGCTGACGCTGGCCGCCTGACAGATCTTTGGGGCGGCGGTCTAAATAGTCCTGTAGCTTCAGAACCTCGGCTGCATGGTCAACCTTGGCTTGAATCTCGGCCTTTGGGGCACCGGCAGTTTTCAGCGAAAACCCCATGTTGTCGCGCACGGACATGTGGGGATACAGCGCATAGCTTTGGAAAACCATAGTCAGGCCGCGCTTGGCTGGCGGCTCGGCGGTCACATCACGGCCGTCGATCATGATTGCACCGCGAGAGGTTTCTTCGAGCCCGCCGATCATGCGCAGCAAAGTGGATTTGCCGCAGCCAGACGGACCGACAAAGATCACAAACTCGCCATCCTGAATATCCAGATCAACGCCTTTGATGACCTGCACATTGCCAAACCACTTTTCAACGGCCTCTAGTTTAATGCCCCCCATTATGTGGTCTCCTTATTTGGTGATGCCCAAGCCAGCCAGATGGCTGCTGTCCAAGTGAATGTGCCGCCACCAGCGGGCTCCCCGGTCATTGGGTCGAAATATTCTGCAAAGCCGTGATCGGCGATAAGGTCGGCCGTGGCCGTTCCCAACGCCTCGGCCCGGTCGGCAAAGCCACGCTCTGCCAGTCCTATACCGATCAGGGCGTTCATCATGCCCCAGGTAGGGCCGCGCCAGTAGCGTTTCGGGTCGAACCTGTCCGAGGACGGATCATGGCTGGGCACAGGGTAGCTACATAGTGCGGTGACGCGGTCATATTGTGCCAGCATGTCGGGGCTGTCGATGCCTGAATACCAGTTCAGGAACGACGCGTTCGATACGCAGTTGGACCATTTTCCTGACTGCACATCCCGGGCGTCGAAACAGCCAAGGTCCGAGTTCCATAGGCTTTGGGCACCGGTTTCCAGGGTTTCGATGTGACGCTCGATCACACTGACATCTTCGCCAAGGGCCTGGCCTAATAACGAAAGGTCGCGCTGGGCGCGCAGCAGAACAAAGGTCATCGTCGGGTCCGCCACGCGAAACGGGATTTCCTTTAGCAGGGCGGCCTGATCCCATTTCAGACGGTTGCCCATTTGGACCAACCACAAATAGCGATCGTAATCGTATTTGGTGGGCCGCATTGACGGGTCGACATGGGATGTATCCCGACGCTTGTATTCACCGACACCTACAGGGTCGATGCCAGCCATGGCTCCGTCCCAATCCGGGGTGTTGTCGCGCCCTGCTTCCCATGGATGGGTGATGCAAACAGCGCCCTGATCCAAGCGCCAGTCCATGAACCATTGATGCCATGCCAGAATCTTTGGGAACAGGTTCCGCGCATGGGCCAGGCCCGCGTCAGGATTCATCTCATACATCAGCCAAATGAAGGTTGCTGCCACAGGTGGTTGGCTGATGCCGGAGGACGCAACGGGCCCCACCCCGCCCCAGACACCGGGGCCGGGGAAATAATCAGGGTCTGGTTTGTGAAACAGGATATGTGGGACCATGCCGTCGGCCCACTGGCCTGCAAACAAGGTCTCAACTTCTTGCCACGCGCGGGGCATGTCGATTTGGGCAAATCCCCAAGCAGCAAACGCAGAATCCCAGTTCCATTGGTACGGGTATAGGCCTGCTGTCGGCACTGTGTAGCCACCACGATCATTGCCGCGCAAAATATCAATCGCTTGGTCATCAAGTGAAATGGAATCCGGGGCTGTCATCCCTTGACGCTCCCCGCCGTTAAACCTTTGGTCATGAACTTCTCCAACCCGAGGAACAAGACTAGCACGGGCAGGGTAGCGATCACCGCCCCGGCCATCAAATGTTCACGGGGTATTTCCGAACTGTTAAGCATTGAAACCCCGCGCGTCAGGGTGAATTTCGACGGGTCGTCTAACAGCATGAAGGCCAATAGGAACTCGTTCCACGCAATCATAAATACGTATAGGCTGACGGACGCTAAAGCAGGGAGCGCAAGGGGCAGGGTGATTTTCCAGATGACCTGAAGTCGGTTTAGCCCGTCCATCAATCCTGCGTCTTCGACCTCGGCCGGAAGACCACGAAAATAGCCCTGTAGCATGTACAGGGCGACCGGGATGGTCGTAACAGGGTAAATCAAGATGATCCCGATGACCGTGTTGCGCAGACCTGTCATGGAAAACGCGATGTAGATTGGCAGGGCCAAAACGATCATAGGTACCATGTAAATCAGCAGGATAGAGCGTGAAAACGCCTTTTGACCGCTGAACCGTAGCCGGGCCACGGCATAGGCCCCGGGGATTGAAAACGCGAGTGTGATGAAAACCGTAAGCACAGACACATAGAAGCTGGTCCACATGTAGCGGCCAAACTTGAAGTCTTGGAAAAGCTCCTTGTAACTACGAAAAAGACCCCAGCCTTTGTCCAAATCAAGCGAGAAGTCCAACGGATTCTGCAACAGCGCTGATTGCGACTTTAGCGAGGTCATCACCATTACGTAGAATGGGATCAACACGATAGCAGTGAAGAAGATATAGCCGAACCCGGTTAGAAATCGGATCCAGGCGGCTTCCATCTCGTGCCGGGTTAAGCGATGTAAAGGAGTGTCGTCCATGATGACCAGCGTTGTCCACCCAGTGACCCCGGCCAAAACTGCTGCTGCAAGAATGCGCACGGCTGAACCAGCCTCGGCCACCATTGGCCCTGCGCCGATCATGGTTAATGCAAAGATTACGGCTACAATCGCTCCAAGCTTTTGCAATCGGGCGAGGGGACCAACCGCAACCAATCCAGCGACCGCCCCAATCCCTAATGACAACCAAAACGAAGGCCGGAAGGGATCACCTGTAGCGAAAGAGAATGTGATCGCAACGGTGGTGGATAAGGTCAGCAGCCACAAAGCACCGATAAGGGGGCCGGTGACAAAGCCGAAGCGAAGAAAGCTCATAACCCTTCCTCCCGACTGATGAAGCGAAAGAAGAAGAAACTAAACAGCAGCAGACATCCGAAGATGACAACAGCCACAGCCGCGCCCGCCCCAATGTTCGAGATCGCGAAGGCCTGTTCATAGACATTGACGGTCAATGTCCGCGTCCCAGCGTTCCCGCCCGTCAGCAAGAAAATGTCGTCGAACTTGTTAAAGGTCCAGATGAAGCGCAGCAGGAACAAAACAGATAGGATGCCCAACAACATGGGCAGGCTAAGATACCAGAACTTCTGAAATGGCGATGCGCCATCCATATCGGCGGCCTCGTACATATCGCTGTCGATGGATTGCATCCGGGCAAGGATGAACAGAAAGCTAAGCGGGAAGTAGCGCCAGATCTCAAAAACAGTGACCATGATCAGGGCCAGCGGGCGTTGGCCGAAGAAGTTAATAGCCTCGGACGTCACGCCCATTTGCAAAAGCAAAGCGTTGGCGGAGCCCGAGAACGGATCGAACAGGTTTACCCACGTGAATGCGACCGCAATGACCGGCGCGACGTAGGGAAATAGGTACAAGCCGCGCAATATGCCTTGGCCGCGAAAGCTTTTGTTCAGCAAAAGGGCCGCGAACAGGCCCATCACAAGCGCGCCGACGGTGCCAAAGACGGTGTAGAATACTGTCGCCCACATGACGCTCCAGAACTCGTCCCCATCGAACACGCGTTGGAAATTGCTCAAAGTGAATTCAGAGTTAGTAAGGATCGAGTCGCCTGATCCGGTCACGCGGGGCTCTGACCCTTCGGCCGCCTCTTCCGCGTTGTCTTCGTCAAAGCCTTCAGCAAGTGCGACAGGGATGCGAAGCCGCTGGTTATAGCCGGGCTCTAACGTGCCTAGATCACAGTTCAGGGCAGCACCACTCAGTGCGCACCCAGCGGGCAAAGCGCCCGTAACGACCAGGCTGTCAGGAAAGATGTCACGGATCGTAACGTCTGTGATTTCAACGTCTTGGCTGGAATTTCGCAACCGGTACTCAATCCGCATATCGTCACCAGATCCGCGCAGCGATTCACGCAAGATTGGGGCCGGTGGGCGTAGATCGGCCAGGCTGATCGGTTTGAAACTGATCCAGAAAATCGAAAGCAGGGGTAGTATGACGACCAGCGAAACGATTGTGATCGTGGGCAAAAGCAACGACCAAGCCAGACGCGCTTCACGCTTTTGCAGGGGGCCAGTGCCTTTGGGGGGGGTGGCGACGCTCATGGGCGGGCTCCGGGGCAGGGTAGGGTTGCCCGCCTCGGCTTTAGGACCGAAGCGGGCGATATTAAGCGATGTTACTCGATTGCAGCCAGCTGCTCGTTCATCGCAGCCACGGCCGCAGCAGCGTCGATTTCGCCGTCGATATACTGGCGCACAACGCGGTTGATGACCTGAGAGTTGATCATCTTGGACGCCAGGCCCAACTGGCCTTCTGCAACGCCCCAGCGCTGAGCAACATCAAGACCACCGACGATTTCGTCGATCATGTCTTGTGCGTAAAGCTCTCCCAAGGGCGCTTTGCGGTCTACCCCAACAGGCAGCATCGACCACGCTTCTGAGAATTTGGCAGGGTCGTCCGCAGTGCCGCGACGGACTGGGAACTTGCCTTCAGGCGCGATGGAAAGCGTCTGAGTGTAGCCTTCGTCCATCGAGAATTGAACGAATTCCATTGCAGCGTCGGTGTCGGCGTCATTGGTGATGCCAAAGTAGCGAACATCGCCCCAAGCCGCGCCATCAGGGTTCGACGGGCCCGAGAAGTTGGTCACGATACCTGTTTTCGACGCCAGCTCGGACGAGGTAGGATCATCGTTGATTGTGGGCGGAGCACTGTCGCGCAGGCCTGCCAGTTCATCAAGAATGAACGGGGACCAAATGATCATGGCGGCTTGGCCTGCGAAATACAGCTCGCGGGACTGCTGCCAGAACAATTCACCGGGAGGTGAGGCTTCTGCGATTGCTTTGTAGAAATCCAGCACTTCGGTTGTGGCGGCCAGATCAAGGTCCGCCGCTCCGTCGCTGTTTACTGGGCTGACGCCGTTGGCCAGGAACACATGTTCCAGAACCTGCGACATGAAGTTTTCGTCAACCTTGGTCGCCGCAACAAAGCCATACATTTCTGGCGGGTTGTGTAGGGCTTCCAGTGCGGCTGTCACGTTTGCGTAAGAAGTTGGGGCTTCTAAACCTGCCTCGGCAAATTTGTCCGCGCGGTAAACAATCATCTGTGTCCAGCCATCAACCGGAACCGATGCAACGCCACCCTCAACGGCAGCCATGGCCAGTGGGCCGGGTGCAAATGTGCCTTCGCCCAGCTCTTCAACCACGTCGGATGCGGCTTCTGTGTCCAGAATGCCGGCTTCCGCCCATGGCAGCGCATATTGCAACGGGTGGTAAATGACATCTGGCAAGTCGCCTGCAGCAAAGGCGGCAGTTGCGCGAGTGCCCAGATCGCTTTCTGTAACAGGGATGACTTCGACAGCCGTGCCGGTCGTTGCTTCGAACTGAGCAGCCATTTCTTGTTGTTTGGCAAGACGCTCTGGCTGTTCCTCGGTCGTCCAAAAGCGGATCGTATCGGCGCTGACCATGCCTGCCGAAAGTGCAAGCACAAGGGCCGCACTGCCGAACAGTTTGGTTTTGGTCTGAAATGTCATTTTGGTTCCTCCCATTGGACATCACATTGTAAAGTGGTCTTAATTTGCCGCGCCAGTTCTGCTGACGTCAGCTGAGGAGGCTTGTCAGACCCCCGTTCAACAAGCGTGGCCTGGGCCAGCTCGCGTAGGTTTTCGGGGGCGACGCCCCGGATTCTGGCGGTAAGAATTTTGGCCAATCGTTCACCGGCCAACCGGCTGTCGACAGCAAAAGTCGTCAGGCCGGGGTCTGCATAGGCCCCTTCTGGAATGCCGTCATAGGAAATGACCGACAAATCGTGGCCGATTTTTAAGCCTAACGCATCCGCAGCGCGGTAGGCGCCAAGCGCAGCCCTGTCGATAGCAAATACGATTGCGGTTGGGGGAGTGCGTAAGGAAAGCAGTGCCTTGGTGGCCCCGAAACCGGCCCTGCGGATTGTGGCTGGTGAGCCAATCAATTCCGGATCAAATGGCAGGTCAGCCTGTGCCAGGCCTCGTCTGTAACCTTCGATCCGCAGTTGGGAATAGGTGTATTCTGGCCCACCTGGGACGTGGGCGATGCGCTTATGGCCTAAAGCTGCAAGGCGGGCTGTGGCTTGCTGCATCGCGTCCTCGCCTTTGATGTCATACCAGGCGCAATCCCTCGGGTTTGCTGTTCGGCCGAACATGACAAAGGGAACTTCCAAAGCGCGCAGAGTGTCTACTCTGGCGTCGTTCAGAAGAGTTCTTGGCAGAATAAAACCATCAGCTTTCCGTTCGTCCACAAGTCTGGACAGGGTCGTGTTGACCTCTGCCTCGGTCGGGGCGGTTGCGATCGTGACAGACCAGTTCTCGGCACTGGCTGCCTGGGTAAGCCCCGCAATGAAATCCGCAAGAAAGGGACGTGCGCTGTCCTCGTTGTCGATCTGTAAGACAAGACCTAAGGAGCGGACACGTCCTGTTCGAATTGCTTGGGCATGGGCGAGTGGGCGATAGCCAAGTCTTTCAGCGGCGCGGGCCACTTTGAGGCGCGTAGCCTCGGAGATATCAGTGTAGCCATTGAGCGCCCGGCTGACGGTACTTTTCGTTACGCCTAAATCTCGCGCAACATCTGCGATTGTAACGCGTCCGCGTCCTCCGGTGCCCGCGGCTGCGATTGCAGTCTGCACGGACGAGTTCCTCCTAATGAAACCGATAGAACGCTCCGAAACCGATTTCGGCAAACGATTTATTTGCTTTATAAGGGGTTTTTGAAGGTTAATTTGTAGAAAACTGTCGTTTTGGCCGCGACGCGCCGCAGCAAAATGCCCTTCTAGGCAGAATCACATTGTGCGAAAAATTTGTGCGCCGAGTCGGCTATTCGCCGGCTAGCGCCTCTCGAAGGGTGCGGATAGGCATCGGTTTTTCACGAAGATCGAGCGCTGAATGCAGGTCTACAAGGTGGCTTCGCATCAGCTCTTCCGCCCGTTCGGCGTCATTGTTCGCAATCGCATCAACCAACGCGTGATGGGCGGTGCTTTCACATAACGCGCTCTCTCGTCGCCAGTAGAGGGCGATGATCAACGAAGACCGGGCGATCAACGTCTTTACAAATTCAGCAATAGTGCGCTGGTTAGCGATCCGGGCAATCTCGATATGAAAGGACCCCGAAAGATACAAAGCTCGGCCGCTATCTCCGGCATTCAGGGCTTTGTGTTCTTCGTCGATGTGCCGCCGAAGTGAGTCAGCATCTTCCTGCGTTGCAAGGGCTGCGGCTGATCTGGCTGTTCTAGGCTCTAGCAACTCGCGGGCTTCGAACACTTCCCGCGCCTCGCGCAGGCTTGGTTGAGCGACGTAGGCACCGTGGTTACGCTTGATATCAATCAGCTTGATATGGGCGAGGGATTGGAAGGCAGACCGGACAATCGTTCTAGATACATTATAGATCTCTGCGACTTCATCTTCCCCAAGCTTGGTGCCCGGGGCCAGTCGATGCTCGTGGATGGCTTGAGCAAGAGAAGAGGAAACTCTGTCTCCGGATCCTTTGGGCGTTTGGGCTGTCTTTGTCATACTTTACGTCGTGGACATGAGCTGCATCCTTCGAGCCTTGTCTTGGCAGACCGGTGCAGTTTGAACAAGTAACAGCTCGATTGAATTCAAAAATAAAAGCAATTGTATACAATAAAGTGTGCAAAGCTTTGGCGCGGGTCGAAAAATATGACCAAATTTTGCGCTTTTGCAGTTTGGGCCCCCTAGATGGCAGAGGTTTGTTTGCCTCATCGCGCCAATCGCTTCCTTGATGAACCAAGGACACGAGGGCTTCATGAGCAAACCAATGCAAGATTTAGAACTGGTATCAGTGACGAAACGATACGGCCCTACAGTTGCCGTTGACGCGATCAATCATCGCTTCAAGCCATCCAGCTACACCTGCCTTCTGGGTCCTTCCGGGTGTGGCAAGTCTTCGACCCTTAGAATGATTGCTGGGCACGAAACTGTGTCTGACGGATCAATCCTGCTAAGCGGACGCGATATTTCCGGCTTGGCACCGGCAAAGCGTGGAACCGCGATGATGTTCCAGAACTATGCGCTGTTCCCGCATCTTAGCGTGGTGGACAACGTGGCCTTTAGCCTCAAAATGAAGGGCGTTGATGTAAAGTCGCGTCGTCAGAAGGCAGGCGAGATGTTAGAGTTGGTTGATCTGTCTGCTTTGAGCGACAGGCTTCCTGATCAGTTATCGGGGGGGCAGCAGCAACGGGTTGCCTTGGCCCGCGCTCTTATCACTCGGCCAGAAGTACTGTTGCTGGATGAGCCACTGTCAGCTCTGGATCCCTTCTTGCGAATTCGCATGCGGGCAGAGCTTAAAAAGCTTCAGAAAGAGCTGGGCATTAGCTTTATCCATGTCACCCACGGTCAAGACGAAGCCTTGGCTTTGGCAGACGAGATTGTGGTCATGAACGATGCGGTGATCGAACAAGCCGGGACTGCGCGCGACGTCTTTAACGCGCCAACCACCAGCTTTGTGGCCCAGTTTATAGGCGGCCATAATGTGCTGACTTTGCCCACGGGTAAATTCTCGATCCGGACGGATGCGGTCGAATTGACAGCCGCTGCAAAGGGCAAACTGAACGCCCATGTGGCCGCGATCGAATATCAAGGCACACATGTGTCTGTTTTGGCGCACACGCCAGAAAACCAAGAGGTGACTTCTCTTGTCGCCGAGGCCGATTTCTTCACGACCCCCCATTCACCTGGCGATGCCATTGGCCTGACCTGGGATGAAGCCAATCTCCATCAATTGACTGCCTAACTTAAAAAGCTAACAGAGAGAGTTTGACATGACAAAGTTCACAAAACGCGATGGTCTAAGCCGCCGGACACTGCTTAAGGGCGCGGCATCATCCATCGTTGCTGGCGGTGCTGCAACCCTTGGTGCGCCAATGATCTGGGCCCAAAACATCAAAGACGTTACAATCCGTCAGTTCGGTACAGGCGTCTCCAACCTGAACGACGTTGCCACCAAAGTTAAAGAAGACTTAGGCTTTACACTGGAAATGACCGCGCTGGACACCGACAGCGTAACCCAGCGCGCTGCCACTCAGCCAAACAGCTTTGACATCGCAGACATCGAATACTTTATCTGTAAAAAGGTCTGGGCTGCGGGCAATCTGCAGGCCATGGATACGTCCAAGATCGACAATTACGACAAGATCGCCGGAACGTTTCGCAGTGGCCTGCTGACACCTGAAAGCACAATCGCCCAAGGTACCGCACCTCATACCGTTGGTTTCACCACTGGTCCAAACGGCACAGACTTTGTTCAGGAAGAGTCCGGCTGGATGACCCTGATCCCAACCATCTATAACGCCGATACGCTGGGCATCCGCCCAGACCTGATAGGCCGCCCAATCAGCAACTGGTCCGAGCTGTTGAACCCTGAATTCAAGGGCAAAGCCTCGATCCTTGATATCTCGTCCATCGGGATCATGGACATGGCGATGGTCGTGGAATCCATGGGGGAATACACCTACCCTGACAAAGGCAACATGACTAAAGAAGAGATCGACCTGACCATCGGCATCTTTACCGAGGCCAAAAAGAACGGTCAGTTCAGGGCATTCTGGAAGTCTTTCGATGAATCTGTAAACCTGATGGCTTCGGGCGAAGTTGTGATCCAGTCCATGTGGTCTCCCGCGATCACGGCTGTTAAATCCCAAGGCATTCCGTGCGTGTATCAGCCGCTGGAAGAAGGCTATCGTTCTTGGGGCGGCGGCTTGGGTATTTCGGCAGCCCTATCGGGTATCGAGCTGGAAGCAGCCTATGAATACATCAACTGGTATCTGTCTGGTTGGGTCGGTGGTTACCTGATGCGTCAGGGCTATTATTCTGCGGTACCTGAAACGTCCAAAGAGTTCATGTCCGCTGATGAATGGGGCTTCTGGTACGAAGGCAAAGCGGCTGAAGGCGACATCGTTTCCCCGACCGGTTCAAAGCTGGCCGGAGCAGGCGAAGTCCGCGATGGCGGTTCTTTCCTTGAACGGATGGGTTCGGTGGTTTGCTGGAACTCTGTCATGGACGAGAACCAGTATATGGTTCGCAAGTGGAACGAATTTATCGCAGCCTAATTGGCAAAGCGGGGGCACGGGCGATGTCTGTGCCCCCTTTTCGATGCTTGGATTTGAATGATGAAATTGCGCGCAAATAATGCTCTTACCGGATGGCTGATGGTGTCCCCGCTGGCGCTTGTCTTGTTGGCGTTTCTGGTTGCCCCTATCGTCATGATCTCGATTGTCAGCTTTTGGCGTGCGACCGAATTTTCCATCATCCCGGATTTCGTCTGGGAGAATTATGAATTCCTGTTCGGGTCTTCGGTGACCTATCGCGTATTCTTCAATACGTTCAAATACGCCTTGATCACGTGGGCCTTTACCTTCGCGATTGGCTTTACTGTCGCTTACTATCTTGCCTTTCACATCCGTTCTATGACGTGGCAGGTCGCGTTGTTTCTGCTGTGCACGATCCCGTTCTGGACATCCAACATCATCCGCATGATCAGCTGGATTCCATTCTTGGGGCGTAACGGAATTGCAAATTCTGCACTAATGTCATGGGGCGTTATTGACGAACCGGTTGAATGGCTTTTGTTCAGCGACTTTGCCGTCATCCTAGCCTTTGTTCATCTATATACGCTGTTCATGGTTGTCCCGATCTTCAACACCATGATGCGGATCGACAAATCCCTGATCGAGGCTGCACGCGACGGCGGCGCAAACGGCGCGCAGATCTTGTGGAACGTGATCCTGCCCTTGACGAAGCCGGGCATCATGATCGGCACCATCTTCGTGACGACGCTGGTAATGGGCGACTTCATAACCGTCCGCTTCATGTCGGGGTCCCAGTCGGCAAATGTGGGGCGTCTAATCTCGAACGACATTGCGCTTCTGCAATACCCATCAGCTTCGGCCACAGCGATTGTCTTGTTGCTAACTGTGCTGATCGTGATCGGTATCCTGCTACGTTTCGTTGATATCCGGAAGGAACTGTAATGGAACCGCGTCCTAGATCCTTCTATGTGCTGACAGTGTTCTTTGTTGTCTTCCTGTTGTTTCTGTACGGTCCAACCATCACGATTGGCATCCTGTCCTTCCAAGGTGAGGGGGGCGGTCTGACATTCCCCATGCGAGGCGTGTCGATGTACTGGTTTAAAGACCTGTTTGAGCAACAAGCCGTCGGTGATATTTGGGGTAGCTTCCGCCGCAGCCTGGTTCTGGGGCTGATGGTCATGGTCACAACCGTCGTTGTTTCTGTGATGGGGGGCTTGGCCTTTCGCAAAAGGTTTCCGGGTTCGGGCATTCTGTTCTATCTGATCATCACGTCGCTGGTGATCCCGTCGATTTTGATTTCACTGGGTGTGGGGTTGCTGTTCTCTCAATCTGGCCTGGACGTGCATTGGTCGACCTCGGGCTTCGGGGCGCAGCTGACTTGGACGCTACCTTTCGGATTGCTGATCATGTTCGCCGTCTTCAACCGATTTGATCGTAGTTACGAGGAGGCCGCCCGGGACCTAGGCGCTAGCCCTTGGCAAACCATCCGGCACGTGGTGCTGCCAATCATTGCTCCGTCATTGATTGGGGTCGCGCTGTTTGGTTTCACGCTTAGTTACGATGAATTTGCACGAACATTGTTGACCGCCGGCAGTTACAACACCCTGCCGTTAGAAATCTACGGCATGACGACCAATGTGACTTCTCCCGTCCTTTATGCGCTGGGGACATTGACCACTGTGTTTTCGCTGCTGATCATTGCCGTCTTCTTATGCCTTGCATTGCTAAGCAATCGCCGCAAAGCGAAGTCTGGCTCTGATGCTGGCAACGGAATGCTATGATTGTCATTATCAACCCGAATAGCACCGTTTTTATGACCCAAGCGATGGTGGAGACGGCGAAACGAGTTGCCCCGAACGCTGTGATTGAGGGCTGGACGTCCCATGATGGCCCGGCTTCCATTCAAGGGCCACGGGACGGCGAAGCTAGCATTCCTCCTTTGTTGAAACTCATTCGCAAAGCGGCGGATCAAGGTGCCGAGGCGGTGATTATTGGCTGCTTTGACGACACAGGCTTGGCCGAGGCCCGCCAAATCGCCAACTTTCCGGTCATCGGGATCGGCCAAGCAGCCTACCATGCGGCAGTTCTTTATGGGGACAGGTTTTCTGTGGTGACCACGCTGGATGTTTCGGTTCCCATTCTGGAACAAAACATAAAAGAATATGGGTTCGACAGGCAGCTTTCCCGCGTCCGAGCCAGTGGCGTTGAGGTTTTGGCTTTGGAAACGGACGCAAACGCGTCCCTGAAAGTGATTGCTGAAATACGTCGTTCAGCGGCCGAGGATAGGGTCGATAGCGTCGTGCTAGGATGCGCTGGAATGGTCGCAATCCCACAGGCATTCGGCGATGACTTCCCAGTTTACCTGATTGACGGGGTTAAGGCTGCAACTTTGATTTGTGCCAATGTACTTGCGCCGATGCACTAAAGGGGTGCTTGCCATTGCAAACTGATAATGAGCGGCCATCCATCAGATCGATCAGTTCGCGCTATAGGCTTTTTCTACTACGCGGCCTCTTTGATTTTGAAAGCTTCTGCCAAGTGCATGATATGATCCCAAAGTAATTTTGATGCCAGGTCCGGATCATGTCTTCGGCAGGCGGCCATGAGCTTTTTGTGTTCGACCATTGAACGATCTGTGCTTTCGGCCATGATCGTAAATAAGTGGGTACGAAGTGCTTTGAGCGGCCCAATTGTTAGCTCGTAGGACCTGATAAATGAACGGTTCTCGGAGCTTTCGACAATAGATCGGTGAAAGCGCTGGTCACCTGCAGTGTAGCCCGCGGGGTTGTTGGCCTCTAATGCCTTTTGCATCAGGTCGATTGCGGCGTCCATTTGGTCCAACAAGGCAGCTTGGTTGCGTTCCAACCCAAGACGCAAAGCGGCTGTTTCAAGCAATGACCGGTGTTCGCATAATTCACTCACAACCCGCATGTCAGGGGTGAAGACAAATGTCCCACGCTTTGGCGAAACCGTCACCAGCCCTTCGCTTTGCAAGATCGCCAAAGCGTCCCGAACAGGGGACCTACTGACTTGCAACGTATTGGCAAGCCGTTGTTCCGAAAGTTTCGCCCCTAAAGCCAGTTCGCCCGTGACAATCGCGATCCGCAATCTGTCAGCGGTTTCTTCCATCAATGACTTTGGTTGGCTGATGGGCTGCATTGGGAAATGCTCCATTCATCGGGTGCGGCTTCGTCAACAAGGGTGCACGGCTCAAACTGACATGTTACATGGTGCTTGACAAAATAAATCGAACACGTTGGATGTTAAATGACCCGATTGGCAGAAAAACAACTGCTCTTCATCATATTTCGTACTGGGAAATCTAGTTGTGAACTCTGACACGGACCTTCGCCTTATTCAGTCGCTGCGCAAAATCGTAGGGGACAAGAATGTGCTTGTTCGGACTGAAGATGTGGCGGGCTATGTTGTTGATTGGACGTCGCAGTTCAAATCCCAGGCTTTGGCGGTGGTCCGGCCCGTATCGACAAAGGAAGTATCCGGCATTGTGAAGCTTTGCGCCGAACAAGGTATCGCCGTGGTTCCCCAAGGCGGGCGAACGGGTCTTTGTGGTGGTGGTGTTCCAATCCTAGACCAACCCTCGGTCGTTGTTTCTTTGACACGTATGAACGCGGTGCGGTCGATTGATCTGGGCAGCCGGACTGTTGTGGCAGAGGCCGGGGTCGTTCTGGGAAGCTTGCACGAAGCAGCGTCAGCCAATGACCTGGTCTTCCCGTTGTTTTTCGGGGCGAGGGGTAGCTGCACCCTAGGCGGGAACCTTTCGACAAACGCAGGTGGTTCCAACGTCGTGCGCTATGGTACAACCCGGGAATTGTGCCTCGGAATCGAAGCGGTACTGCCCGATGGATCCATCGTGAACGGTTTGACCGGGCTGCGTAAAGACAACACCGGCTATGACTTGAAAGACCTTTTGATCGGTGCAGAAGGCACACTTGGGATCATCACGGCAGCTGTTTTCAAATTTTTTCCGGCCCCAACATCCCGTGCAACAGCGTTTTTGTCAGTGCCTTCTTTGTCTGCCGCGTTACAAGTGTTGAACCGATTGCAAGACCACACAGGCAACGGGGTGGAAGCATATGAGTATATGCCCAAGCCCGCTGTCGATGTGATCTGTAAAGTTTTTCCAGAAATTCGCCGTCCATTGGATGACCCTTTTGAAACGGGCATCCTGGTCGAACTTGCATCGTCCCGCCCCCATGACAGCGAGCAAATGGAAGACGGCAGCGTTCGTCTGCAAAGCGAAGTGATCGAGCTTCTTGGCGACATGATGGAACAAGATCTGGTATTGGATGCGATGATCGCTCAGTCAGATCAGCAGCGCGCGGATTTGTGGCGCATGCGAGAGTCCATTTTGGAAGCCATAACCAAAAACGGGCCTGTTTATCATCTTGATCTGTCTTTACCGTTGCAAAACGTCGCCGCCTTTGTTGAGAAGATGGATCCGGAAATGGCGCGAATGGGCATCCAGCCTTTGACGGTTGGTCACCTTGGCGACGGAAACCTTCACTATGCATTGGCAGCCGCCGAAGGGCGTGACTGGGACAATTTGCAGATAGAAGCCGCGAAAGAGGCTGTTTTCGATTGCCTTTTGGAACTGAACGGATCTTTCAGCGCTGAACATGGCATCGGTCAAAGCAAGCTTCAGGTCATGTCGGCGATGAAGGAACCCTCGCAATTGGTTGCCATGCGCGCGATCAAATCGGCGCTGGACCCAAAAAACACAATGAATCCAGGCAAGCTAATACCCAGCTAATGTCTGGCACGCCGAAAGACGTGGCGCACCGACGAACCTGGTGATTTTGTTCCCCATGGCTTCACCTTTCATACTAGGGCACCCCCATCGTTGATATATCAGCATTTTGGGGGCCGCAGGCACTGTAGCTTGATGTATCACGTGCCATTTGCGCAGCTTTGATCTTCGCAGTAAGGCAAAATTTGTGCATTAATATGCATTTCTTCTTCCAAAAGGTGGGGGATGGTGCTTATGTGTGCATTATAAAGCCTATTTTATGCGACTCGGGACAAGGGAGGACACTTTTGTCAAAGCAAGAATTCATAGAAGTTATCCAAGAGGTCGCGTCATCGCTGTCTGGGAAGGCGCTCGACAGTCAAATGGAAGCTGATCTAAATCAACACTTTGGCCCAGGGACGGCGCAGTTCGAAGCCTTGCAAAAGCTTTGCGGACAAGGCGAGCGGGAGGGTTGGCTGATGCAGCGGGAAGCCGGTGGAATTAAGTTTGGCCGTGCCGTAAAGCCTGACGCAATGCCCGGAAAATTCAGTGTGGACGTGGTGCGCATGAAAGATGTCCGTGGCCCACACCATATTCATACCAAAGGTGAAATCGGTGCGATCTTGCCACTAGATGGCGCGCCCCGCTTCGATGGCAAGTCCGAGGGCTGGTACGTCTATGGTCCCGGCTCGGACCACCATCCAACCGTAGAAGGCGGGGACGCATATGTTCTTTATCTTCTGCCGGACGGGGCGATTGAATTTACTGGAAAGTGAAGCGAACCTTGGGAGGGGGACGTGACAATGAACAATAATGCAGCAATTTGGTTCGTTGATAGGCACGTAGACGAAGGGCGATCTGACAAAGTGGCGTTTCGCGAAGCCTCTGGTCTTCGGCGAGAACAGACTTACGGTCAATTGGCCGTCCGAACAGGGCTGGTCGCAAGCGCCTTTTTGAATGCCGGAATTTCAAGGGAAGATCGTGTCGCTTGTTTGATCTTGGATCAGATCGAGTACCCAGAAGTGTTTTGGGGCGGGTTGAAGGCGGGCGTTATCCCAATTCCGTTGAACACTCTTCTATCGACGGATGTCTATGCGGCGATCCTGAAAGACAGCCGGGCGACCTGCTTGGTTGTTTCTGCTGAGCTTCTGGACACGGTATTGCCGGCAACCGAAGGCAATATTTTCCTAAAACAGATTGTCGTGATTGGCGGCGAAGCCCCCCAGGGTACACTTACATATGATGCGTTCTTGGATGGCGCGGAACAAATGGTGCCGGTAGAGGTTAGCTCTGACGAGTGCGCCTTTTGGCTCTACTCCTCAGGGTCCACCGGGTTGCCCAAAGGCGTGCGCCACGTTCATGGCTCTTTGCAGTTTACGGCCGAAACCTACGGCGCCCAAGTTCTCGGCATCCGGGAAGACGATGTTCTATTTTCCGTCGCCAAAATCTTTTTCGCCTACGGCCTTGGCAACGCGATGACGTTTCCGATGTCCGTCGGGGCAACGACGATTTTGTTCGGCGGTCGCCCGACGCCGGATTCAGCGGTTTCGATCATAGCAGAAGAGAAGCCGACGATATTCTGCGGCGTTCCGACGTTGTTTGCGGCGACTTTGGCCTATCTTGAAACTAGGGATGTTCCTGCCTCGAACATGCGGGTCTGTATTTCAGCAGGCGAAGCATTGCCGGAAGAAATCGGCAAGAATTGGCGTGCGACTTGGGGTGTCGATATTCTGGACGGTGTGGGTTCCACCGAGTTGCTGCATATCTTTTTGTCAAACATGCCTGGCGATATTGTATACGGAACCTCTGGACGCGCGGTCCCAGGGTATCAGCTGCGTTGCGTGGACGAGGATGGCGTTAACGTCGCAGTCGGCGATGTGGGCGAACTTTTGGTCCGCGGGTCCTCGGCCGCAGACGGCTATTGGAACCAGCGGGACAAATCTCGCCAAACGTTCGAAGGCGAATGGACCCGCACAGGCGACAAGTACGAAAGTATTCCCGATGGGCGCTTTGTTTACTGCGGTCGCACTGACGACATGTTCAAAGTCAGCGGTATCTGGGTCAGCCCGTTCGAAGTTGAACAGGCGATTATTGCGCACCCGGCCGTGCTGGAAGCTGCAGTCATAGCGGCCGAGGATGAAAACGGTTTGGAAAAACCAAAAGCATTTGTTGTTCTAAAGGCTGATCAAGACGCAGAGGCCGTAAGGGCTGGTCTGAAAGAGTTCATCAAGGACAAGATTGGAAAGTGGAAATACCCACGCTGGATCGAAATTGTCGAGGACCTGCCCAAGACCGCAACTGGAAAAATTCAACGTTTTAAGCTGAGGACACAGTCATGAATTGGATCGATGGTGGAACAGGCTTTGTCTCGGTTCAAGGCAAAGACCTTGAGTATGGCATGTGGGGCGCTGATCCGAAGACGGCCCCAACAATCGTTTTGTTGCACGAAGGATTGGGCTGCGTCGCGCTTTGGCGAGATTTCCCAAAACTTCTAGCCAATGCGACGGGCTTTGGTGTATTTGCGTATTCTCGGGCAGGGTATGGCCAGTCAGATCCGGCGGACCTGCCACGACCTTTGGACTACATGACCCGCGAAGCAGAGGACGTTTTGCCGATGGTTCTAGATCATGTCGGCATTCAACGTGGTGTTCTTTTGGGTCATTCCGATGGGGCAACGATTGCCGCTATATATGCAGGGTCTGTCGTGGATCATCGTGTCCGTGGGTTGGTACTAATTGCGCCGCACTTTTTCACTGAACCCCAAGGCTTGGCGGCGATTGCTGAAGCGAAAACCGCCTTTAGCCAGGGCGACCTAAAAGCGCGGTTGGCGAAATATCACAAAGACCCAGACAACGCATTTGTGGGTTGGAACGACGCTTGGCTTGATCCGGGGTTTCAGGCTTGGGATGTTGCCGAGGTGATCGACTATCTGCGTATCCCAACCCTGGCTGTTCAAGGTGTAGAAGATCAATACGGGACCCTAGCGCAAATCGACGAGGTTGAAACTCGCAGCTATGCCCCTGTTGATGTCGTGATTTTGCCGGACTGCAAGCATGCCCCACATCTGGAACGCACCGAAAAAACACTGGCTGCTGTTGCCGAATTCATAGCCCATCTGGAACGGCTGGAAAGCGAGCAGGTGGCGGTTGCCTAAACTGGCCGCGGACGCTGGCGACTTTGTCACTTGGCGGCCGGGCCACGCATATGTGCCTGGTAAATCCGCGCGCCATGCGGAAGGTCTGTTTGAACCGATGAAGGCTGGCATCCAAGGCGTCTCGGCCCAGCGGTTAAACGAAACCGGGACTTGGGTATTGGCGAAAGCGTTCTTGGCAGATGGCTATTTTTGGGAAGCGCATGAACTTTTCGAAGCGCTATGGATGGCTTGCCCTCCGAACTCGCCCGAGAAACTGATGATTCAGGCTCTGATCCAGGTGTCAAACGCGGGCCTGAAACGGTGCATGGGATTGGGCAAGGCTGCCGCCAAGTTGGGCGTGGAAGCGGAACGTCTTGGGCAAGAAGCGACGATGCGGGCCAAGGGGCCTGTTTTGGGAATCACTTCGCCAGCCAAGATGAACTGAGGTTCAATACATGTAGATTTATGCTTTATATTGCATAACTATGCTGTAATTGAATCCTGAGTGCGCATTTATCTGCACTATATGTACAAAACTTCTTTACAGAGCGCTGTTTTGGAAATATTGTGCACAAAGTAAGCATCGCAGGAGAACCGATATGAGCAAAGTCATTGACTTCCAAACTGATCCTTCC
>SPJP01000209.1 GCA_006844665.1 Paracoccaceae bacterium | reverse complement strand
GACGCCACATCAGGGTATCGGTATGAAGCGCTGCAAGCCGCAGGCTTTCCAGTTCTACGCGGTCCACTGGATCAGGTATCGGCCCTGGTTCGCTGATCTGTTCGTTCGGGTGACTGGGCACGTTCAACAAAGGCGAAACACGGCGAGCGGACCATGACAAACCCAAAAGGGAAAAGCCTGCCGTTGCAACGGAAGCAGCGAAAATCAGGACAAGTGTAGATAGATCAATATCAAAAAGTTCAGCCATCGGCCGCGCCTCCGTTCTGTAGACACAGGAGGCAGAATGGGAGGTAGAAGGTTAAAGCGAGGTAAACAGCTGCATCGATTCCTGCGTCTAGGCCTGAAACTTTTGGTTTTCACCCAAGGCAGAGCCCGTTTCGGCCACTTCATTTACCAATCCCGCGCGGGGCCAAACGGCTTCGACAATGGCTCCGCTGCGTGTTGCGCGGTCTTTTGGGGTCATGAAGGGATCGGAACCGTTGGCGAAGGTCATTTCTGCCCCGGTTCTTTCCAGCAAAGTCTTGGCGATAAACAGGCCAAGCCCCATGCCTTCGTAACCGGGCCTTTTTTCAGCGTCTTTTGCATTGGCGCGTCGCCGGACAAAAGGATCGCCAATCCGTCCCATAACTTGCAACGGAAAACCGACACCATCGTCGATAATGCGGATCAATATGTTTTCATCGGTCCAATGCACATCGACCCAAACATTTGCTTCGGAAAAATCGACGGCGTTCTGGATCAAATTGCGAACACCGTGGATGATTTCGGGCTTTCGCAGGATATTGGGCTGGCGGGCATCGCCACCAGCGCCGGGGGAGACGTCGAAGTGCAAGGTTTTGCCGCGTTCGGCATGGGGCTCGGCTGCTTCGCGGATAACGGCGCCAATAGGGCCTGTGCGCAAATGCAGATCGTCTTTTCCAGCGCGCCCCATGTCCCGCAGAATATCGCGACATCGGTCCGCCTGATCACGGATCAACTCGGCATCTTCGCGGTGTAATTCATCTTCCAATTCTGACGCGAGCTCGGTGCTGACAAGCTTGATCGTGGCCAATGGGGTGCCAAGCTCGTGTGCGGCGGCCGCTACAACGCCGCCTAGGTCGGTCAGTTTTTGTTCCCGGGCCAACGCCATTTGCGTGGCCAAAAGCGCTTCGTTCATCGAGTGGGTTTCGCCGGTTACGCGGTAGGCATACGCCCCGAGGAATAACAAACCGATCACAATTGCCAGCCAAAATCCGACAATCAGAACCTGTGGCATGGCCAGAACTTGGCCGAAAGAATCGCGTAGAGGCACGTGAAAGACTGCAACGAGCGTCGTCAAGATGATCGCAGTGACCCCCAGAACGATTGTAGATCCACGGCGCAACGTCGCGGCGGCGATGGTCACGGGTGCAAGGATCAGTAGTGCAAACGGGTTGTTCAGACCGCCGGTCAAGAACACCAGGAACGCCAGTTGCGAAACGTCAAACAACATCGTCAGCATTGCCTCGGTTTCTGACAAGCGCTTGTTTTCTGGGTAAACAAACATGGCAATTACATTTGCCATTATCGATACACCGACCGCCAAATATAAAAGACCCAGGTTCAGCTGCAGCGCCAACACCTGGGACGCGACCGTTATTGTTACGATCTGGCCCGCGATCGCCAACCAGCGCAGCATGATCAGCGTTCTTAGTCGCACCCAAGTGTTGCGGGCCTCAGGTAGAATTGGGAAAGGGTTGACGTCGGCCATGTGGGCCCCTTTGTGTTTTGGGCGTACAGTCCGCAGAAGGCTGGGCGAAGTGTCACAGTGGTGCAGTCTAAGATTGGATCATACCTAATCTGGAATTCCGTCTTTGGTAAAGGATCGACGATGCGTGCTTTTGTGACCTCTGCTGCTACCTTAACCGCTGCTGTGGTGGGTGGTTCTGTCTATTTGGCTTTCTTTAATGGGGGCGGAACTGGGTTCGAGCATTGTACTGGCGGCACAGTTGCCACCGGGGCGGCCAGCATCGGCGGCCCGTTCGAGCTGGTGGATGAAACCGGCGTGACGGTCACAGACAAAGACGTGATCACCAAGCCGACATTGGTCTATTTTGGCTATACGTTTTGCCCGGACGTCTGCCCAATTGATGCCTACCGCAATGGCGAGGCGGTCGACATGCTGGCAGAACGGGGCATCGATGTCGGGTCATTGTTTATCTCGGTTGACCCAGAACGGGACACGCCAGAAGTTTTGGCTGAATATACGGATGTTATGCACCCCGAGATGATCGGCTTGACGGGCAGCGCCGAACAGGTGAAAGCTGCCAGCCAAGCCTATAAGACATTCTACGACAGACAACCCAGTGAGGACGAGTTTTACCTCGTGAACCACTCGACCTTTACCTATTTGGTGTTCCCGGAAACCGGCTTTTTCGACTTTTTCCGCCGCGAGGCCACCGTCGAAGACATCGTGGACCGCGTTACCTGTTTTACAAAGGCGGTTTAAGCGCGAAATTGACCCGTGCGGTGTTTGCACCTAAGAGTAGATGACCCAACGCTTTCTTGGAGGCATCAATGAGCGAAACCACAGCAAAGGCCATCGGCGAAGATCCTAGCTTGTTGCTTGTCGATGATGACGAACCATTCCTAAGGCGACTTGCTCGGGCGATGGAAAAGCGTGGTTTCGCGGTTGAAACAGCAGACTCGGTTGCAGCAGGCAAGGCCATCGCTACGGCCCGCCCGCCTGCTTATGCGGTTGTGGACCTCCGCCTAGAGGACGGGAACGGCTTGGATGTGGTCGAAGTTCTGCGCGAACGACGTCCAGAAGCGCGCGTTGTTGTTCTGACAGGGTACGGCGCGATCGCAACTGCTGTGGCAGCGGTAAAGATCGGCGCGACTGACTATTTGTCTAAGCCAGCTGACGCCAATGACGTAACAGCGGCCTTGCTGGCCACCGGGGACGAGCTGCCCCCGCCGCCGGAAAACCCCATGAGCGCGGATCGCGTTCGGTGGGAACATATCCAGCGGGTGTACGAGCTGTGTGATCGCAATGTCTCGGAAACCGCGCGCCGCTTGAACATGCACCGCCGGACCTTACAGCGTATTTTGGCCAAACGTTCACCAAGATGAGGGCCGCGATCAGCGCTATTGCCCTGTTAAGTATTGCCGGCTGCATGTCTGTGCCTGGCGTTACTGAAATTAACGAAACCAGTGTTGTGTTAGCACAAGACGGTGTCAGGCCTGCTAAATCTGATCTGCGGATTGATTTCGGGCGCGCGCAGGCCGGAGCGATTGCCGCTGTGACCAGGCTGCAAAACAGAGCGCCGGTTTCCATTCAGACCAATACAGAATGTGGCGCAGGCCCAGTAACCACCGCGCGCTGGGCCAATGGGCTATCGCTGAACTTTATGGATGGCGCGTTCTTGGGTTGGGTGGCGCAAGCGCCCTATTCCGGCACAAGCACTGTTGAAGGTTTGACGGTTGGGGCTGAGATGGCTGCCTTTTCGGTACAACCACAACAAACGAGCCTTGGTCAGGAATTTCGGATTGATGGCATCTGGGCGCTCGCGTCAGATGGCGAAACGAAAGTTGATACCATGTGGGCAGGGTTGACCTGTTTCTTCCGATAAACCTAAAGCGCTGCCAGTAAATCGTTGTGCCTTTGGGTGAACGCGTTGCGGGCATCAACCGGGGCACGCAGCAAAACGTCCAGTCCCTCGATGATCTCTGGCTTTGGTTTGCCAAAGATCTTCTCGGCCTCCGCTTCGGAAAACCCGGCGATTCGCGTTGCTTCTAAGTAAGCCGAAATCTTGTCGGCTTTCTTTATTGCGATTTTTACTGTTTTTGGCAGAACGGCGGGCAATCCGAACCGAATGTGAATGGCGGCGGTCAGACGCTGGTCCAGTTCATCATAATTAGGGCCAATCGCGGATTTCACCGGGCTGATCATGTCGCCAATCACATATTCCGGGGCGTCATGTAGCAATGCAGCAAGCTGCCACTTTACAGGGGCCTTGGGCTGCATCCGCCGGAACAGGACCTCGACCAGAACCGAGTGTTCGGCCACGGAATAAGGAAAATCGCCTACAGTCTGTCCGTTCCACCGCGCAACAAAGGCCAGCCCATGAGCTATATCGTCAATCTCGATATCCATTGGTGTTGGGTCCAACAGGTCTAACCTGCGGCCAGACAACATTCTTTGCCATGCACGAGGGGGCATTGGATTCTCCGGTTTCTTGCGGAACCTATCTATAAGTCGCAACCAAGGTTTGGCCAATGGGCCCGAGATGTTTTGCGGCCTAAATAACATGCGCGACTTATTGGCACTGCCATTGCTGGACTGCAGCAGACTTGGTATAGCGCTGCAAAATTCCCTGGACACGAATGGACCTAATTGGATGACCGATTATATCGTCAAGGATATTGCGCTGGCTGAGTTTGGCCGCAAAGAACTGGATATCGCGGAAACTGAAATGCCGGGCCTGATGGCGCTGCGTGAAGAGTTTGGTGATAGCAAACCTCTGAAAGACGCCCGTATCGTTGGGTCGTTGCACATGACGATCCAAACTGCGGTTTTGATCGAAACCCTGACAGCGCTGGGCGCGGATGTTCGTTGGGCGTCCTGCAACATCTTTTCGACCCAGGACCACGC
This sequence comes from Paracoccaceae bacterium, assembly GCA_006844665.1. Classification (GTDB taxonomy): domain Bacteria; phylum Pseudomonadota; class Alphaproteobacteria; order Rhodobacterales; family Rhodobacteraceae; genus Dinoroseobacter. The sequence continues at coordinate 13,548 of SPJP01000209.1, read as the reverse complement.
GGCTTCGGCTATCGCAGCGGCGGGCGTGCCTGTTTTCGCGATCAAAGGTCAGTCGTTAGAGGAGCATTGGGATTATCTGGATAAATCTTTCCAGTTTGCCGATGGCCCAAACATGATCTTGGACGATGGCGGCGACGCAACGCTGTACATTCTGCTGGGTGCCCGTGCCGAAGCAGGCGAAGACATCATCCCAGTGCCAGGTTCCGACGAAGAAGTTGTGATCAAAGCGCAGATCAAAAAACGTATGGCTGAAACCCCCGGCTGGTTCACCAAAATGCGCGAGCAGATCAAAGGCGTTTCGGAAGAAACAACAACAGGCGTTCACCGCTTGTACGAGCTGGAAAAGAACGGTCAGTTGCCGTTCCCTGCGATCAACGTCAACGACAGTGTCACCAAGTCGAAGTTCGACAACAAATACGGCTGTAAAGAATCACTGGTCGACGGCATTCGCCGCGCGACTGACACTATGATGGCGGGCAAGACCGCCGTTGTGTGTGGCTACGGTGATGTTGGCAAAGGGTCAGCCGCTTCGCTGCGTGGCGCGGGTGCCCGAGTGAAAGTGACCGAAGTTGACCCAATCTGTGCGCTGCAAGCTGCCATGGACGGGTTCGAAGTTACGACCCTGGAAGATACTGTTCAGGACGCGGATATCTTTATCACAACAACCGGCAACAAAGACGTCATTCGGATCGAGCATATGCGCGAAATGAAGGACATGGCGATTGTTGGTAACATTGGCCATTTCGATAACGAAATCCAAGTTGCCGCGCTGAAGAACACCAAGATGACCAACATCAAAGACCAGGTTGATATGTACGAAATGCCGTCCGGCAACCGTATGATCCTGCTGTCTCAGGGTCGTTTGCTGAACCTTGGCAACGCGACCGGTCACCCCTCGTTCGTGATGTCGGCATCCTTCACCAACCAGGTTCTGGCCCAGATCGAACTGTGGACCAAAGGCGATGAATACGACAACAAGGTCTATGTTTTGCCTAAGCACCTGGACGAAAAAGTCGCGCGTCTGCACCTTGCGAAAATTGGCGTAAGGCTGACCAAGCTGGCGCAAGAGCAAGCGGACTATATCGGCGTAACTGTCGATGGCCCGTTCAAATCGGAAGCATACCGCTACTAAGCGACCGGAAATCCAGAAAAATTCGCGCCGTCCAGACCAATCTGGGCGGCGTTTTTCGTTGGATGGCAAAGGATCTGGGCCACAATGCGCGCCAGAAAGACGACGCGCCTAAGGAAAAGCTTGTCAGGTGCCTGTCTTAAGGCTTTGATTGCGCTGTCAATGGCCGCGGTCTGTTCAGCGGCGTCCTTTTGTGGAGGAATTTGGAATGGGTAAGCGAGACGACTTGATCGCCAAATATGCGGACGATCTTAAGAACAAATGCGGCATGACTCCGGATATGGAGCTGCTGAAAAAGGTCACGATTGGCTGCGGGCCAGCGATCTATAATGATGATGCGTCAACTGTTGCGGGGTCTCAGAAAAGTGAGCTTGATACAATCAAGAAGAACTTTTTGATGAAGAAGCTTGGCTTACCAGATGGGCCAGAGCTGGACGCCGCGATTTCCAAAGCAATCGAAACATACGGCAAATCAGAGCGGAACAAATATCGTGCCGTGTTCTACTATATGCTGACCAAGCAGTTCGGCAAAGAGTCCGTCTACAGCTAGGCCTTCCGGTTGGTTCAAATGCGAAATGCTTTGTTCTTGTCCGAATTGCATCGCCGATCTACAAACGAAGGGTCTGACCAGGATGGCGGACCCTAGATAGATCACGTGTGGTGCAAGTGGGACCACGTGGGGCAAGGAGGGTCACCAAGGGGTTGGGGCCCTCCTTCATTTACTAGAATAGGGTCAGAACCAAACCCATCAGGGTGCAGCCGACGGTTGCGTAGATGCCATCATACAGAGTCAGCGCAGCGGGCCTTTGAGCGAACATGTAGTTCGTGGCAAGCCAGGGTGTGGCGATGAACAGGCCTAAACCCAAGCCAGACAGCGCGCCGCTATGCATAGTTGCAACGCCAGATCCGGCAAAAACGTGGCGCATCATGCCAGCTACTAAAATTGCGCAGATGAAGCTGCCAACAAAGGCTGTGTAGTTTTTACGGTTGATGGTCTCTTCGGTCAGGCCAGCGGCGACCATCCATTTTTTGCCAATCACGCCGTACCAGATGGCCCCGAAGACCCAGGCAGCGGCTGCGGCGACCAGAACGCTAAGAAATCCCATTTATTATACCTCCTCTATGGTGGCGCCAGATTAGCCATAGAACGAAGTTTTCGCCACGAAATTTCTAATCTGGGGGCGTCGCCTTTCCCAGGACGCAAATGATGTTCCATTCTTTTTCTGTCACAGGTTGCACTGACAGACGGCTGCTTTTGACCAAGACCATTTCTGCAAGGTCCTGGTTCTGCTTGATCTGTTCCAGGCTGACCGGGTTTGGAACCTGGCCAATCGCGCGAATATCTACGCAGTCCCATCTTGGGTCATCCGTGGTGCTGTCGGGGTGGGATGTTGCGCAAACCTCGACCAATCCCACAACGGATTTTTCCTTTTGCGAATGGTAAAAGAACCCGCGATCGCCGACCTGCATGTCGCGCATAAAGTTACGCGCTTGGTAGTTGCGGACGCCGTTCCACTCCTCGCCCTCATCCCCCTTGGCAACTTGTTGGTCCCAAGACCATGCGTTTGGTTCAGATTTGAACAGCCAGTACCGCATCAGCCGATAACCCGGTTCCAGTGGCGCAAGGTGACATTTTGGAACAAACCGGCTTTGCCATAGGGATCGCCCGCGACCCAGCTTTCTGCTTCGGCCATGTCGGCCACTTCCAAAATGATCAGCGACCCGATCATCGCACCGTCTGCGTCCAAAAACGGGCCAGCCTGCACGATACAGTCAGAGCCTTTCAAATAGGCCAAATGCGCGTCACGGTTGGCTTTGCGTATGTCGAGTGCGCCGGGTTTGTCCAAAGCGATAAGAGCAACGAGCATATGTTATTCCTTTGTTAGATCCCGCGACAGCAGGGTGGTGATGGCGTGGGCCAAGCTGGTTTTACCAGCGATGATCTGCGATACCATTGACGTAATCGGCATGTCTATGTCGTGGCGCCTGGCGACTTCCAAGGCGGCCAGTGCGGTGGCTACGCCTTCGACTGTTTTGCTGGTGTCGGGCGCTTGGCCTTGCCCCAAGGCGAAACCGTGGCTGAAATTGCGCGACAGCGGGGAAGAGCAGGTCAAAACCAGATCGCCAAAACCAGAAAGCCCCATCAGCGTGTCGGGCCGCGCGCCTTGGCTTTCCGCAAAGCGGCGCATTTCGACCAGCCCGCGGGTCATCAAAGCGGCACGGGCGGAATCCCCCAGCCCGGCCCCCATAACCAACCCGCATCCAATGGCGATCACGTTCTTCAACGCGCCGCCCATTTCAGCGCCTTTGGGGTCGTCGCTTGTGTAGATGCGCAGCGTGTCGGTGGATAGAAGAGGTTGCAAAAGCGTCAAGGCGGTGGGATCGGCGCTGGCTAGGGTCAAGGCGGTCGGCAAACCTTTTGCGATGTCGGTGGCAAAACTCGGCCCGGTCAGAACGCTTGCGGTTCCAGAATGGCTGTCGGCGATCATTTGGCTTGGCCCGCGACCGGTCACCAGATCGATCCCCTTGCAGCATGCGATCAAATGGTCGGTGTCCGGAAAATCCTCTCGGTCCAGAAGGCTCGACAAGGATTGCGTCGGAACAGACAGCAGAATTGGCAGACCAGAAAGGTGTGTCAGATCGCTTGTAACCTCGACCTTTTCGGGCAGCTGAATTCCTGGAAGGCGCGGGACTTGACGGGTTTGGGTCATTTCGCTGACTTCCCGTCCCCAAAGCACGACAGAGCGGCCGCCCTTGGCAAGGGTAATGGCTAGGGCGCTGCCAAATGCACCAGCGCCGATAATCCCAATCTTCATGCCTTCGCCCCCTTTTTGCCGGACCCAAGCATAGGGGACTGACGTTGATCAAGGGGCCATCTGGGGCGCGCGGACAGGTTCATGTCATCGGTTTGGCCCGAGCGCAGTTTCTCGATCCCCGCCCAGGCGATCATTGCTGCATTGTCGGTGCAAAATTTCAGTGGTGGGGCGATGAACGGCAAGCGGCTTTCCTGGGCCAAAGTCAGCAAGTTCTGACGCAAGACAGTATTCGCGGCGACGCCCCCAGCAACGGCAAATCCAGTTAAGTTTGGCGCGATATCTTTTGCGGCTGCGAGCGCGCGTTTAGACTTTTCTGTCAGCACGTCTGCCACGGCGGCTTGAAAACTGGCGCAAAGGTCGGCGCGGTTTTGTTCGGTCAACCCACCTTGGGTGTCGGCCAGTGAGTCTCGTGTTCGTGCCAATGCTGTTTTTAGGCCCGAGAATGACAGGTCGCATCCGGGACGGTCCAGCAACGGGCGGGGCAATTTAAAGGTATTGGGGTTGCCTTGGACGGCGCAGTTCTGAACGGCGGGCCCGCCGGGCTGGGGTAGGCCCAGCAATTTGGCTGCTTTGTCGAACGCCTCGCCCGGGGCGTCGTCGATTGTGCCGCCTAGGCGGTGATAGGTTTGTGCATCCTGAACCAGCAGGAATTGGCAGTGCCCGCCTGACACCAACAGCATTAGATAGGGAAAAGGCAATTGATCGGTAAAGCGCGGGGTCAAGGCGTGGCCGGATAGATGATTGACGCCGACCAAAGGCTTGCCGGATCCCAAAGCCAGGCCTTTCGCCATCATCACGCCCGACAAAACGCCCCCGATCAAGCCTGGTCCGGCGGTGACGGCAATCGCGTCGATTTGGGCCAGTGCCACGTCTGCTTCGTCCAAGGCACGTTCGACCGCGATGTCCAGTTTTTCAACATGAGCACGGGCGGCGATTTCGGGCACCACGCCGCCATACGCCGCGTGCAGATCTGTCTGGCCGTAAACAACCGATGACAAAATTTCCGCCGTCGTGCCGCCGGGGCTGCGCAGAACGGCCGCGGCGGTGTCGTCGCAGCTGCTTTCCAGACCCAGAATCGTAAGCGTGGGCATTGTGCTCTCCGGTTGTGCGTGGGTTCTGTGGGGGGTAGCATTCAGGCCATGATCACACAATCCCGCCGACCTGTGTTGTTGTTGACCCGACCTAAGGCCCAATCGGAACGGTTCGCGGCTCAGCTAGCGCCTTCTGTGCGTGACGCGGTGGATATTGTGATCGCCCCTTTGATGGAAATCAACATGAGCTACGCCGGGGATTTGCAAAGCTACGAGGGCGTTGTTCTGACCTCTGAAAACGCGGCGCGGGCCTTGTCTTTGTCTAGCATGGCAAGAATGCCAGCCTTTTGCGTGGGACCGCGCACGGCCAAGGTGGCGCAAACGGCCGGGTTTGATACTCATGTGTTTGGCCGCGATGCGGATCAATTGGTTAACGGGGTCGCAAAAATGGCGCCCAAAGGGCCTTTGCTACATCTGCACGGCACCCATACTCGGGTTGATGTTGCTGGGCGCTTGACAGCGCTGGGCATTCCGACGGAGGCGCGGGTCGTCTATAATCAGGTGTCGTGTTCTTGGCCCGACAAAGTGATAAACCGCATGCGAAACGCGGACAGGGTCATAGCGCCGCTTTTTTCCCCGCGCACCGCCTGTCTTTTTGTCGCAGAATGCCCAGAAGACCTACGAGCCGAGGTGATCTGCCTAAGTGAAGCCGTCGCTGGAGAATTGAGCATAAGTCACCGTCTTGGTTGTGTTATCTGCGCGTCACCGACGGGTGCGAACATGGCGCAGGCGATCTTCCGCGTGGTGATGGGCGAGCCGCTTGAGGGCTTGTAAGGACGGCGATAGGCTAACATGTATGATAGAGCGCGCAGGCAGTTCGCCGCGCGCCAAAGACCAAGAGGAATTCCTTTGTCCGACAAAAAATCCGATGCCGAAGCCCCAGACGTCGAGACCGCTGAACAGGAAGCCTCATCCCACGCGATTGCCGCCGAGGATGTTGTTGATGATGCGGAAACATCGGATGATGTAGGCCCGACTGGTGATATGGACGTGGGCGAAGAGGAAGATGGCGACGAAAAGTCGGCCAATCCTGTCGTACCGCTGGTTATTGGTGGTGCGATAGCAGCCATGTTAGGGGCCGGGGCAAGCTTTGCGATCATGTCACAAATGCCCCCGCCCGCACCCGTGATAGATGAAACCCGGTTAGAGGCGTTGGAAGAAGCGCTTGCCGCAATTCAAAACACCCCTGCGCCCGTTGTTGATCTTAGCGAATTTGAAGGGATGACAGGCCGAGTGGATGCCTTGGAAGAGGCCATTGCAGGTTTGGATGCTCAGCTTGCAGAAATCGCGGCCCTTGGCGCGTCTGGAGAATCTGGATCTGCAAGCGCCGCAGTTGTTGCGCAGCTGTCGGAAATGCAAGCGTCATTGGAATCGCAGCGGGCTGAAAATGAAGCAGTTCAGGCCGAGCTGGAAAAAATAGCGCGAGAGGCCGAGGCCAAGGTTACACAGGCCGAAGCGCGGATTGATGATGCTCAGAATGCGGCGGCGGAGCGGGAAGCTTTGGCAGCAGAGCGTGCAGCACTGGCGCGTCGTCAGGCGTTACTGTCCCAAATGGTGGCCGCTGTTGAAACCGGCGCGCCGTTTGATGGCTTGTTGTCCGAGCTTGCCGAGATTGGCGTGGATCTGCCCGACGGCTTAGATCTGGTTGCGTCTGAAGGCGTGCCGACCTTGCAGGTCCTGCAGAACGGCTATGGAGAGGTCGCCCGTGACGGTTTGGCAGAGTCGCTTAAGGTGACGATGGGGTCCGGTGTTGGCGAGCGATTTACGGCATTTCTGCGGGCACAGGTCGGCGCCCGGTCGCTGGAGCCCCGCGAAGGTGACGACCCCGATGCGATCTTGTCCCGGGCCGAAGCTGCTTTAAAAACCGGGCAATTGGGCCCTGTTTTGACCGAGCTTTCGACCCTTCCCGCCGAAGGGCAGGCGGCAATGCAAAGCTGGATCGACCAAGTCGTTGCGCGTCAAACCGCACTGGATGCCATTTCAGCGCTGTCTGACGCGCTGACCGAAAGCTGAGGGCGCGTCGATGTTGTGGTCACTTGTCAAAATTCTAATCTTTGTCACGCTGGTTGCGTCGGTGACGTACGGCGCTGGGCTTTTGCTGGAAACAGACGGCGTTGTGCGTTTGGCGGTCGGTAGCACAGAATTCACGTTGTCCCCGTTGGCGGCAGTCATTTTTGCATTGCTTATGTTGGGCGTCGTTTGGGCCTTGTTCCGCCTAGTCGGATTAAGTGTCGCGGTCCTGAAATTTGCCAAAGGTGACGAAACCGCGATCTCGCGTTTTTTCTTGCGCAACCGCGAACGCCGGGGGTTCGAAGCCCTGACCGAAGGTCTGATGGCGCTTGCGTCGGGGGAAGGGCGCTTGGCATTGACCAAGGCAACCAAGGCTGAAAAGTTTTTGAACCGTCCTGAACTGACCAACCTGATCGCGGCACAGGCGGCGGAAATGGCGGGCGACTCTCAAAAAGCAGAAGAGGCCTACAAGCGCCTATTGCAGGATGACCGGACCCGGTTTGTGGGTGTGCGCGGGATCATGAAGCAAAAGCTTGCGCTGGGCGAAACGGCGACAGCGCTTAAGCTGGCGGAAAAAGCATTCGCGCTGAAGCCTAAGCATGAAGAAACTCAGGACATTCTGTTGCGCCTTCAGACTGAGGCTGACGATTGGCATGGCGCCAGATCCACTTTGGCCACCAAACTGAAGTCCGGGGCTTTGCCGCGTGACGTACATAAACGGCGCGACGCGGTTCTGACTTATGCCGAAGCACGCGACGCGTTGTCCGAGGGGAAAATAGAAAAAGCAGCGGAGCTGTCGATCGAGGCAAACCGCCTTGCCCCTCATCTAATTCCTGCGGCTGCACTCGCAGGGCGTATGCAGGTGGAAATCGGCAAGCCAAAGAATGCGCTGAAGGTTCTGAAGAAGGCGTGGGAAGAAACCCCGCACCCTGACATTGCGGCCTCGTTCGCAGCGATGGAGCCGTCGGAAACCCCGGCAGAGCGCGTTGCGCGGTTTGCGCCGCTGATCAATATGCATCCCGATCATGTTGAAAGCAGAATGCTAAAGGCCGAATTGGAAATCGCCGCCGAGAATTTTCCCGAGGCACGGCGCGCATTGGGCGATTTGTATGAAACAGCACCAACGGCCCGATCCCTGACAATCATGGCCGCGATTGAGCGCGGCGCAGGCGCGCCGGATAGCTTGGTTCGCGCGTTTTTGGCACGGGCTTTGACGGCGTCCAGGGGGTCTCAATGGGTGTGCGACAAGTGCCATAACATTCATGGTGATTGGCTGCCAATTTGTTCGACTTGCGGTGCGTTTGACACGCTCAGCTGGGTCGAGCCGCCGAAATCAGAAATGGCGCTGCCGAACTCATCCGAGATGCTGCCTCTTATTGTCGGAGCAATCGAAGACAAAGCAGAAGTCACTCAAGACATCGAAGTGGCCGAGGAGCTGGAGCCCGCGCAAACCAGCCCAGTGGACATCACGCCGGCCGAAGAAGAGCCTGAAGCGGATGAAAAAGCACCAATTACAAAGGACTGAAATCAGTACAATTGGGCCCGCCTCCTTGGCAGTGCGGCGCGTGATCAACAGAGCATGCAGGGGCGTTATTGGCTTTGCCCGCCAAGCCGCCCTCCCGTGGTCCCTGGCATCGGCCCAACGCCTGTGGTCGAAATTCTGCGCCAAAGGACTGACCCAAGAAGAAGCATTAGCGAAGCGCTGTCGAAGCAAAACATTGGCTCAAGATCGGTATTCGACAACAGAAAGTCTCGTGTCCCAGAGCTAAACGGCCAACCGGAGGACGCCGTTGGCTGACGGTGCCAAATTTGGGTTGTTATCCTTCGGACACGAATCTGAAGCTTTCATTGGCCCTCTCGACATGACCAACTGCAGGAATTCTCAGATGGCATCCAGCAATCCGTTGATTGTCTGTCGCGACTTGATCAAACACTCTTTGACGGGTTCTCATCGCTTGTTCAGCGTCTATGTCAAAAATCAGGCTGACTGTTGGGTCGTCGAATTGCAGATCTTGCTGGTGGACGATATCGGCCCAGATCATCAGTGTTTCATTGCCGGATGAGACCATAAAACCGGTGTGGCCGGGCGTGTGGCCAGGCAGTGCGATAGACGTTACGCCTAGACAAACAACATCATTGTCGCCGATCAGACGAAGCCGGTCCGAATAGGCGACCAGGGCCGCATTCGCCATCATAAAATAGGGTTTGGCGTCGTCGGGTGCACCATTGATGATATCTTCGTTTGTCCAGAACCCGTGATCGGCGGCTGCTAAGACCATTTCAGCATTTGCGAACACAGCTTTTCCGTCAGCCGCCGCGCCCCCGATATGGTCGGGGTGCAAATGGGTAGCGATAAGGCTTTCGACCTGATCTGGGTGGTAACCTGCCGCTGCCATGTTCTGTGTCAGCTTTCCAAGCGTCGGCGACATTCCGGCGCTGCCCGCGTCGATCAAGTGCACTTTGCCGCCGGTTTCGATGATGAAGCCGTTCACGGCGGATTCATACCCGCCTGGGGGCTCTTCGGGCGCGTCGCTATGCACGCCCGCCACGTCCAAAGCAGCTTTCAAGCGATCTGCGTCAACATCGGGAAAAATGTCCGAATTGGCAGGAAAGAAACCGTCCGACACCATGGTCACGGAGACGTCTCCGACCTGGACTTTGTGATAGTGCTTGCTGTTCATTTTGATGCCCTCCCGTTCATCTTTTTTGGCTCTGCGTGTGGAAGTCAGGCCGAATTTTTAACCAGAGATAGGCCAGGCAAAGCAGGTGTTTGCTGATGCTGCCGCATCGCATCGAATCCCAGGCGCTTGTTCAGTGCGCTTTTTCTGGCATGTTCTCGGATTAAGTATTCCGCCCGGCAGGATGAAATCGTTGCATCTGCCAAACCAATTTCTGCACATGTGCGGGCGGCCATCCCTTCCAGCTCGCCCCTCACCAAAATCGCGTCGGTCACTTCCTCGATTGTAAAGGAACGGACCCGAAATCCCTTGTTCGGTTCGCGAACGACAAGGCCTTCCCGCTCTACCTCGCCCAGCGCCAATCTGACAACCATGCGGGAAATACAAAGCTCCTCGGCCAGGTTTTGTTCGCGCAGTTTTCCATCGGCAACGAACATTTCGGCAAAACATATCTGCCCGGCCATCTGACGGGCCGTCCTTGGATGTTCCATCCGACCAAAGAGGATGGTGAAGGTGTGATCGCGGGCACCACCAACCATATCGCGGCCTGCGACTGGACACAGCTAGAGGTCGAAAACTCTAAGATCGTCAAGATCAACGAAGGCGGTGAGTTTGGCAACAAGCTGCGCGACGTGATGGAGCGGACGAAGGACATTCAGTACCCGACCTTCCCGGACAAAGGCATCATGCATTGGTGGGAAGCATCCATTGGCACCAACCCGCATATTCACCGTCCCCGCAAAGACTTTCCATCTGGTTTTGTGAATTGCCTTTACGAGCGTGTGCGCTCGGGCGTGATCCACATGGGCTTTGGCACGATCATTTCGTCAATGGCCGAACGTGAAGCGGCCCGCGCCGGGCATTTGGTTGGGCACTGGCACCTGCATCTCTATTTCCCGACATACGAGACGCAGTTTTCTGGTGACAACGAGAATATCATTGAAAACGGACAGCTTGCGGCCCTGGACGCGCCGGAAATTCGCAAGCTTTGCGCCAATTATTGGGATCACTACGCCCAAGATCCTCTTCATTGGGTGCGATCCGAACTGGAGATTTGCCGAAATTATCATCCGCTTTTCATGAAAATGGTCGGAGCTGATGACAAATACTGCCACGGCGCAGGCGCGGACTGGTGGAAGGGCGGCTGCTGCAACCACAGCGGTGTGACTGCGCCTGTCTTGGGCGGGAACTGCTGTGGTCAAAGCCACGACTGAATTCATGAATGAGTGGCGGGCACGTATCCGCCACCGGATGATAACAAGGGAGAAGAAAATGAACATAACAAAAGTTTTCGCGGTCGGAGCCATTGCTTTGTCCGGAATGATGGTTGGATCATTTGCAGAGGCTAAAACGGTTCTGCGTTATGCCGAATTTGGCCCCGACCGGGGCACACGGGCGCAAGGATTGAACTGGTTCGCGGAAGAACTAAAAAGTCGTTCCGGCGGAGAGATGGAGATTGAGTTCCATTGGGGGAAATCCTTGCTTGGAACTAAAGCCGTGCTTCAAGGGCTTGGCGATGGGGTCGCCGATATGGGTTCCGTTATTGGGTTTTTCACACCTGCTAAGCTGCGTGGCTACAATATCGGTGACTTGCCCATCGACAATGCCGATGAGTGGGTTGGCATGCGTGCGCTTTTCGAGTTCTCGATGGACAACTCCGCTATGCAGCAAGAGTTCGCGAATTTGGGCGTCCAATATGTTTCGAACCACACCACTGGTCCGGTCCAACTGATTTGCACCAAAGAGGTTACGTCGCTGGAAGACATGAATGGCCTGAAAGTCAGAGGCTCTGGCCCTTATGGCAAGACACTCGGGGATTTCGGCGCTGCCGTGCAGAGCATGGGGCAAGCCGATGTGTACCAAGCGCTGGAATCTGGTTTGATCGAGTGCAACCAGAATTACTATTATTCCATGAAGGCCTATAAGCAGTACGAAGTTGCCCCCCATGTCGTGGAACTGGAGTGGGGTCAAAACATGGCCTTCGGCATCATGATGAATGCAGACACTTTTGCAGCTTTGTCGGCCGAAGAGCAGGCATTGATCACAGAGCTGGGATCCGAGTTCGTCGACAAGATGGCCGAACTGATGATCGACGGCAAATCCGAAAACAAAGATCAGATGGTGACAGGTATCGATGGGGCCCAGATCAGTGTCGTTTCGCTGTCCGATGAAGACCGCAGCCAATTGATCGAAGGCGGCAAAGTCTATGTCGACGCTTGGGTCGCTGAAGCGACTGAACAGGGATATGACGGGGCAGGCTTGTTGGCAGCCTATCAGGGTCTGATCGACAAATACGCGGACGAAAAAGCTGCGCAGGGCTATCCGTGGACCCGGTAAATTCCCAAGAAGACCTTAGTGCTCCCGGCACGTGGCCAGAAAAAGCGATGCTTTTTCTGGCTATGGCCGGGATCGCAACCTTATGCGCGATTGTGACAATCACGGTGGTGTCACGCACGGTCTATCGCCCCATTATTCCCGATGATGTTTTGCTGGTCCGCGAAGTCATGGTCGCCGTGATTTTGTTGCCGCTGGCCATTGTGACAGCTGGGCGCGCCCATATTTCGGTGACGATATTCACCGAATGGCTTGGGCCTGGTGGCAAGCTTGCCCTTAGCATTCTTGGCCATATCACAGGGACCGCTTTTGCCGCGATGCTGTTTTATGCAGGGTTTCGGTTGCTGAAAGATGCATGGATCTCAGGCGAGTATTTTGACGGTGATATCTACCTGCCATCCTGGATCGGTTACGCAAGTTTTGTACTTGCGATTGCGCTGTTCTTGATCCGACTTCTTGTGATGTTGGCCCACGACATCCGAGCGCTGAGGCGCACCCAGGGGAGCGACGGCTAGAGTATGGAACCGGTGACGCTTGCTATTCTGGCCCTTTGCCTTGTCCTTTTGCTGTTGGTTTTACGCGTTCCGATTGCCTTTACACTTGGCGGTGTTGCCTGTCTTGGTCTGTTCGTCTTTTTTGCGTGGCGACCGGGTGGTGAGTTTGATGCAGTACGTGCGCTGCGTCCAACGCTATCGCTGATCGGCAATACATCTTTCGAGTTCGTACACAATTACCCGCTTAGCATGATCCCATTGTTTATCGGCTTGGGCCACATTGCCTACCACGCGGGGATAACCACGGACCTATATGACGCCATGCGCGTGTGGCTGGCGCGTTTGCCGGGCGGTTTGGCAATGGCGTCCGTCGTAGGGTGCGGCGGTTTTTCAGCAATTACCGGATCAAGCGTTGCCTGTGCCTCTGCCATGGGGCGCATATCGGTGCCTGAAATGCTTCGGGCGGGTTATAGCCGCGAATTGGCGACCGGATCCGTCGCGGCCGGGGGAACATTGGGGTCGCTGATCCCGCCAAGCCTGCTGTTCGTGATCTATTCCATTTTCACCGAGGAATCTGTGCGCACGCTTTTCTTGGCCGGTATTGGCCCTGGGCTGTTGTCACTTTTGGGATTTCTGTTGACCATCTTTGTATGGGCAAAGCTTTCTCCGGCTGCGGCTCCTATGCCTGACGCACATTCGATGTCTTTTCGGGACAAGCTGCTTGCCCTGGCCGGGGTTTGGCCAGCCCTGCTTTTGCTATGCGTGATCATCATCGGTATCTATTGGGGGTTTTTCACGCCGACCGAAGCTGCGGCGGTCAGCATGACGCTGGCTTTGCTGATCGGTGCTTTTCGCCGTCGCTTGAACCGCAAGAACCTGTTCGCGGCCTTCCGCGATACCGCACTTCAGACCTCGACAATTTTTCTGATAGCGATGGGGGCCAAGATATTTGTTTCTTTCGTCTCACTCACCCGGATCGCGCCCAACCTGCTGGAT
>SPJP01000208.1 GCA_006844665.1 Paracoccaceae bacterium | reverse complement strand
AACAAGGAACAGACGTCCCCAGCGCAAAGGCTCGCTGACAAAGGACCGCAACGGCGCGATGGATTTTTCAATCGACGGCCCTGTGACCATAGTTTCGACCACATCCGCAGGCAGGCAGCTTTGCACCTTGGCCCAGAATTGTTCGTCGCTCCAATCCTCGACCTTATCGTTCAGCGACACCTGCACGTAGTACCGGCTCAGGTTTTCATTCCGCATAGAAGACAGGGCGAAACCATTGCTGGAATTGGCATAAATCAGCTCGTGATGGGCAGGCGGTGTGCGGGACAATACGCCCAACCAACCAAAGGGATAGACCCGCTCGAACTCTTTGCGTTTTTCCTCGGGGATGGTCTTGCGGCTGACCCCATGGAACCCGTCACAGCCCGCAACATAGTCGCAATCCACGCTGTGGCGCACGCCATCTTTTGTGTATTCAACATAAGGCGCAGAGCTGTCGGCGTCATTGATCACCACGTCTTCGACCTCGTGCACAATCGGCGTGCCGATGGCGTCTTGGGCTTCGTACAGGTCGGTCGTGACCTCGGTCTGGCCATAAACCATCACCTGTTTGCCGGTCAGCTCTTTGAAGTTGATCCTCACCATCAGATCGTCATCGGTCAGGTAGCATCCATCATGAGGAATGCCTTCGCGGTTCATTCGGTCACCAACCCCGGCCTCGTTCAACATATGAACCGAGCCTGCTTCCAATACGCCGGCACGAATACGGGACAAAACCCGTTCACGGCTGGTGCGTTCCAGAATCATCGTATCGACGCCTGCTTTGTTCAGCAGTTGCGACAAAAGCAATCCTGATGGACCGCCGCCAATAATGACCACTTGGGTTTTCATATCTCTTCTCCTCCTCGGACTGGCGGTCAGGTTAACCTCTTCCACGCAGGTCTGGAATGGACGCGGCGCGCGCTGTCTGGTAGTTTTCGTGCATGACAGTCCCCGGCGCGATCCCAACCTTTACCCTATTCGGCGAAACCAACCATTTTCCCGACATCGTCCATTGCGAAAGCTTTTCCGCACGCGCGCAGGTTCACGGCTGGCGCATTTCGGCCCATCGCCATGCCCATATGGTCCAAATATTGCTGATCAATGACGGCCATGTATCTGTCCGAGTGGACGATATGCGCGCCTCGGTCGACAGCGGGCAATTTCTGTTTGTTCCCGCGCAAATGGTGCATGACTTCGTGTTTCAGCCCGACACCGAAGGGCATGTCATTTCCCTGCCTCTGAATGTCCAAAGTTCGATCGGGCCCAGCGCTGGCGAAATTCAGGCAGCGCTCGCCCGCCCCTTTGTCGGGCAAATTGGCCCTGATTTGGTCCAGCTGTCCGATCTGTTAATCCGAACCCTGAAAAGCAACAGCACTTTTCGAACGGCACACGCGCTTGGCCTGGGCCACGCGATGTTGGCCGCCGTCGCCCAATCCGCCCAAGACCAAGCGTCTGCCGTCCCCAACCAGATCGACGCCAGATTGGCTCGCTTGAACCAGCTGATGTCTCAGCACATGGCCGATGGCTGGGGCGCATCAGATTATGCCGCGGCCCTATCGCTGACCACTGGGCACCTTAGCCGTTTGTGCCGCAAAGCCACCGGATTGGGCGTCAGCGCGTATATCGAGCATGCGATGATCCAAGAAGCCTGCCGCATGCTGGCCTTCACCCAAATGCCCGTGTCCGAGATTGGCTATCGCCTGGGCTTTGACGACCCGTCGTACTTTTCCAAACGCTTCCGCGCCGCCCGGGCGCAGACACCAAGCGAATACCGCACCCAGTTCGTCAGCTAAGGCTAGTTCAGCAGAACAGGGATCTGGATCGGGCCGCGAAAGCCAAAGCCGCGCCAGATCACGTCGTCGGTGTTCGAAATTTCCATATTGGGGAAGCGATCGAACAAAACAGGCAGCATCACCTTGCCCACGGCCCGCCGCGCCACATGGGTGCCCTGGCAAAAATGCGGACCATTGCCAAAGGACTGGTGCGGGTTCTTATCCCGGTAGACCTGAAACTGCTCGCCGTTCTCGTACAGCTCTTCATCGCGGTTCGCGCTCGCCTGAATCGTCATCACCGTGTCGCCCTTCGGGATCAAACAGCCCCGAATCTCCACATCTTCGGTCGCCAAACGGGACGAGGCTGAAATCGGCGCGACCCAACGCACCCCTTCCTCAAAGGCCTTGTCCCAGTCTTCGTTCTGCTTGACCTGCTCCAGCTGATCCGGGTTGGTAAGCAGCCCGTAAAGAATGGTGTTCATCGCATCCCGGGGCTCGTTTATCCCGCCGCCAATGGCGATTTTGATATTGGCGTAGATCTGCTTTTCCGGGATCGGATCATCGGCGTTCAACATCACCGAAAAGGCCGAGCTATTGGGCGCAGCCCGGTGCCGATCCTGCAGGCTGTCCAGCAGGGCATGGATCGCCTCGTTCGCGCGGTCTGCCCGCTCAAATGGCGCATCTTGCCAGCCGAAATTCCCGGCCCCTTCGATCAGCGCCTGGGACCATTCCATCATGTCCTCGTCCGAGGCTTCCTCCATCCCCAGCAAAATCGCCAGGCCACGGGACGCATAGGCCCCCGACAAGATCGCGAACAGGTCCACAACCTCGCCCCGTGGCAGACGCCCGACATACTCTTCCGCGATCCGCTGATATTGCGGCATCCAGTCGTTTGTAATCGCTTTGGCGCTGAATGCAGGGGCCATGGCCATCCGCTCTCGCATATGCTCGGCCCCGTCCTTGCGCATCAAAGTATGGGACCAGAACGCCCGCTTCATCGGTGTGTTCGGATCGTCCGAGCTGAACAGCCCCGGATTATCCTTCACGAACTTGGTATCAGCCGCCTTGGTCAGCAATGTCCGCCCGGCAGCCTTTAGCTGAACCACCGGGGCCTCGGCCCGCAAGCGGCGATAGATCGGGAACGGGTCCTGATCTAACTGAGCTAATGTGATATCCGTATCAATCGGTGCAATCTGTGCCATGGCTCCCCCCTTAGCGTTGATTTAGCCCGTTTCTCCCAAAATCCTCAGCGCGTTTTCCTTCAAGATCAAGGGCCGAACCTCGTCTTTGAACGGCGCTTTTTCGAAATCGGCCAACCAACGGTCCGGTGTAATCGCAGGCCAATCCGACCCGAACAGCATCTTTTTCTTCAGGATCGAGTTCGCGTATTTGATGAAGATCTCGGGGAAATATTTCGGCGACCAGCCCGACATGTCGAAATAGACATTGGGCTTGTGCTGGGCAACGGCCAGGCCTTCTTCCGTCCAAGGAAAGGACGGATGGGCCAGCACGATCGACATATCCGGGAAATCCACCGCCACATCATCCAGATGCATCGGGTTGGAATATTTCAGCCGCATCCCCATGCCGCCCTTCATCCCCGATCCAACCCCGGTCTGCCCGGTGTGGAACAGCGCAATCGCGCCTTCCTCGGCAATGGCTTCATACATTACATAGGCCGCTTCCCTATCATTAGGGAAAAAGCCCTGCATTGTGGGGTGAAACTTGAACCCGCGCACGCCGAAATCCCGAACCAGACGCCGCACTTCCCGCGCACCTGCCTTGCCCTTGTGCGGGTCGATGCTGGCAAAGGGAATCAGGATATCGTCATTATCGGCACAGATCTGCGCCACTTCTTCGTTGGAATAGCGCCGGAACCCGGTTTCGCGTTCGGCATCGACAGGAAAGATCACCGCCGCGATGTTGCGTTCGCGGTAATAGGCAGCCGTGTCCTGAACCGTAGGTAGCATGCCTTCGGCCCCCGCCGGGTTGCGAAAATACGCCGCCATCCCGGCCTGAAATTCGTTATACCCATCATCACGGTGATCACAGCAGGGCTCTTCTGCGTGGGTGTGAAAATCAATGGCTTTCACCTTGGAAAAATCGACCATGACTGTCCTCTCGACGGCGGGAATTCTGACTGAATATTGGAATACAGCATAACAGTTAATTAGTAAAACAAATTGATCCCGCCTAGGGTCAGGACCCATTAATCCTGCGCTGCTGGCGCGAAATCCTCTAAATCTCAGGGGTTTGATCCGCGCAGACCAGTGTGGTTCACTTTTCAAGCGGATCGAGCCGCTGAGATGACGAGGATTTCGCGTCCTTACGGATTTGACGGATTTTCCGCCCGGCAGCGTCACAGATCCTTGAAATAGAACCACTATTCCCGCGTCTCCGTTCCTTGCCGGACAAAAAATCTGTCAAACCAGCAGGGCAGGATCAATGGGTCCTGACCCTAGGACAAAAGCACCTTAATTCGTCTCGGCGCGCTGCATCATCATGTCATGAACAGCCGCCATGCCCCGGTCCACCATCTGGGTGACCTCCTCCGCATGGATGTGCAAAGCCGCCACGACATCAGCATTGTCCGAGGTCTGGATCACCGCGATCCCATCCTCTGTCACCTCGATATCGGTGATGATGTCATCCCCTTGGGCAAAGAAGATATCCAATGTCGGGCTTTGAATGATGATCTGGGGATCATCGGCGTTCTCGACCCGGGCAATCATGCCGGTCACATGGCTGACAAGCGCCTCCATAGCCTCGGGGTCTTTGGTCGAGGTTTCAGTGCGAATGCCGTTGGGCAGGTTGGTCACGGTACGGTTGATGCTTTCAAACTTGCGAAACAGAACAGCAATCTCGGCGCTTTCCGCGTCGGTCGCATTGGCCCCGCGCAGACCCGGCATGGTTTGCTCATCATGGCCCGATCCATCCGCCCCGTGATGTCCCGCGCTGTGAGTCTGGTACAAACCGCCATGTGGCCCCGACAGCGTCATCCACGCGCCAACAGACAGCGCCGCGACAGCCGCGATACCTGCGTAGCCCCATTTACTGTTCAGTCGGTTGATTAGGGATCGAAGTGCCATATGTACGCTCCATTGTAAGCCATGCCGAACTGGCACCTACATATTCACTTAACGAAATATATTTGCTGTGCATAGCGACAAGGCCGCACCCGGGCCCAAGTTTTTCCCCGGGCATCAATCCCGCTTCTGGGCTGCGGCCTTGGGCCTATTCGTCGCCCTCGTGCCCTCGGATCTTGCGCAGCAATTCCAACAAGGTCAGGACTTCGCTTTCAGAAAAATCCGCCAGGGTTTCGGCTTCTTTGGCGCGGACCTTGGCAGCGGCATTGTTAAACGCGGCGATCCCGGCTTCTGTCGGCACCAAGGCCTGAACCCGCCGATCCCCCGGAACTGTTGTGCGCGCCAGAAAAGCCCGGTCTTCCAGCTCGTCGACGATCGCGACCAATCCCGACCTCTTGATCCCCAGCTTCACGGCCAGCACGCTTTGCGTGACATGGGGGAATTCGACAACCAGCGCCAGGGCCGCAAAAACCCGGGGCGCCAAGCCCTCTTCGCCCTGCGCATCGCGGAACACATTCTGCATCACCACAGACGCCCGCTTTAGGTTATAGCCCAACACGTCCTCTAGATCAGAAGGCAGTAGCGTTTTTGGATTTTGTTTCATTTGGCCCCCCCCGGTCTCTCTATATCTAGCTTACTGTAAACCATTTGTCCGGTAAAAAGTTTACCTATGAAGCAGTCGTCACACTCACATATCTACCTGCGAACGGCACCAGCGTCCACCGCAAGGCCCGAAAACGAAACGGAAACCGTGAAAAAACGCAGCATTGTGGTGACAGTCAGCTGGGCGGCCAGCGCAACGCAGCCCCATGCAGGTACCCACATCTTAAAGGATAGCAGCGCTTTGGGCTTGGCGAGCTGACCCCGAACGCGGTCGTGACAGGCCTGCTTACCGCGCCCTTCCCGCTAACAGTTGCAGTCAGGCCAGGTCTGAAACGACCCGGCCTGACTGTACGGCCTTAATCCGCCAACAGCCCTTTGGCCTTGTCGCGCAGGATGAACTTCTGGATCTTGCCTGTCGCCGTCTTGGGCAGCTCTTCAAAGATCACCTTTTTCGGCGCTTTGAACCCGGCCAGCCGGTCGCGGCAATGGGCGATGATTTCCGCCTCTGTCGCGCTGGAACCGGGGCGCAATTCCACATAAGCACAGGGGCTTTCGCCCCATTTGGTCGACGGCATCGCCACAACAGCAGCCGCCTGAACAGCCTCGTGCCGGTGCAGCGCGCCTTCGATTTCTACCGACGAGATATTCTCGCCCCCCGAAATGATCACATCCTTTAACCGGTCCCGGATCTGGATATAGCCCGAAGGCTGCATCACCGCCGCGTCCCCGGACCAGAAATAACCGCCCTCAAACGCCTCGGCGGTGGCATCAAGGCTTTTGTAATAACCCTTCATCACCACGTTGCCCCGCATCGCGATTTCACCCTGTTGGATGCCATCCCGTGCCACCGGTTGGCCGTTCTCGCGGTTGATCACGGTGCAGTCTTCCACCATCCCGAACCCGACGCCCTGCATCGCCTGCATTTCCGCCTGTTCGGACGCGTCCATCCCGGACCATTCTTCGCGCCACAAGCACTGCGTGACGTGGCCATAGGTTTCCGTTAACCCGTAGACCTGCATGATGTTCAGGCCCAGCGCTTTGCTTTTTTCAAGCACGGCAGCGGGCGGCGGTGCCCCGGCGGTGAACACATTGACGGGCGGATCAAATGGGGTGCTTGGCGCATCCGCATAGTCGGCCATGGTGGACAGAACGATCGGCGCAGCCCCGAAATGGGTCACACCATGTTCGCTGATCGCACCAAACAGCTTGGCCGGGGTCGCATCCCGCGTGAACACCATCCGCGCGCCGACCAAAGCCATGGCCCAAGGATGGTTCCAGCCGTTACAATGGAACATCGGCACAACGCTTAGATAGGTCGGCCGGTTCTGCACCGCCCAGCCCGCAACCGTGCCCATAGACATCAGATAGGCGCCCCGGTGGTGATAAACCACGCCCTTGGGCCTGCCAGATGTCCCCGAGGTATAGTTCAGCGCAATCGCGTCCCATTCATCGGCTGGAAACACGCCCGGATCGGTCTTGTCCCCGGCGGCAACCAGGTCTTCATAGCTGTCGGTCCCAAAGACCGGGCTGTGACCTGCAACGGTGTCCACAACTTCGACCACCGGAACCTCTGCCCCATTGATTGCAAAGGCCGCCTGCACAACCGGCTGCATGGCCGTATCGGCAATCACAAGACGGCTGTCTGCGTGATCCAGGATATAGGCAATGGTTTCGGCTTCCAGCCGCACGTTGATCGTGTTCAAAACCCCGCCTGACATGGCCACGGCATAGTGCAGCTCGAACATCTCGGGGATGTTCGGCAACAGCACCGAAACCGTGTCCCCCGGCTGCACCCCCCGCGCCCGCAAGGCCGAGGCGATGGACCGGCATCGTTCCAACACCTGCGCCCAGCTGCGCCGCGTGTCGCCATAGATCACGGCGGTATCGGCCCCGTAGACGGCTGCCGCCCGTGTCAGAAAGGACAGCGGCGACAGCGGCACGTAGTTGGCTTGGGTCTTTGGCAAAGCGTCATAATGTTCGCGCATGGGGTTCTCCGACTATGGGCATCTATTGGGGATGGTTTTTAACCATCCGTCAACCGTGCCAGAATTGTTCGCGCACCAAGGCCCCCCGCGGGCCATCGGGCGTTTGCACGACCAGCTCGGTCCCGTCATCCCAATGGGTCATGCGCACCATTCCTACGGCCACGTTGGTCTGATGATCCGGCGACCACGCGGCCGAGGACACGCGCCCCACGGTTTTGTCGCCCGCCATCATCGGCCAATAGTCATGGCATGCGGGAACAGCAGGCCCGTCGATCTCGATCGCGCGGGTCTGGCGGATCGGACCTTCCATAGACACGCGCAAAAGCGCATCGCGCCCAATACAGCCAATGGCGGTCTGGGTGTTACAGAACCGACCCAAGCCACATTCATGAGGCGTGTTGGCCCGGGTCATGTCGTTGCCATAGCTTAGCAAACCGCCCTCGATCCGTTCGATCAGGTTCGGACAACCCGCATGGACATCCAGATCCCGGCCCGCCTCCATCAACGCATTCCACAAGGGCATGCCGATATTGGTGTCAGGCACGTAAACCTCGAACCCGCCCTGCTTGGAATAGCCCGACCGCGCGATCAGCATGTCGGTGCCTTCAAACTCGAACCAGCCATAGCGGAAGAAGCGCAAATCAGTGACCGAGTCGCCAAAGACGCGAGCCGCCAGCTTGTCAGCCAAAGGACCCTGAATGCCTAAAGGCGAAACATCGGGTTCATCCACCAGCACATCCAGGCGCAATCCGTATGCCACGCCCTTGATCCACAGCAGCAGATCGCTGTCTGCAATCGAAACCCACCAGCAATCCTCGGACAGTTTCAGCGCCACCGGATCGTTCAGCATGCCGCCCGTTTCATCCACGATTGGCACGTAATAGCACTGCCCCGCCAGCATCCCGCGCAGATCGCGCGGCGTCAGCATTTGCATCAAACGGCTGGCATCAGGCCCGCGCAGTTCGACCTGCCGTTCGCAGGACACATCCCACAATTGCACAGCAGATTTCAAATGGGCGCAGTCTTCCTCGACCGAACGGAACACCGTCGGCAACAGCATGTGGTTATAGACAGTAAACGATTTGGCACCAGCAGCGGTGACCCCATCAGAAAACGGAGTCCGCCGTAGGCGGTGCGACACAGAGAGTTGAGCCATGTGCGTAGTCCTTGAATATGTGGTGGGGGGTGGGCCCGCTTAGCGCGGACCTTTCCAATCGATCTGGCAAATCTCGGCCGAGCGGCCATCGAAATCCCATACCCGTCCAAAGGCACGCACGCGGCCTTTGGTGGCGGTGGCGACAGTGATGTCAGCCCCCATCCAATATTCAGTGTTGGTCACCACAATGTCAGTGTCTGCGTCTTTGCCAGCGACAGGAACAACCTCGCCCTGGATCTTCTTGCCGACCATCAGGCGGCGGGTCTTGCCTTCGTTCTCATATGTGACTGGCTGACGCTCGGCCCCCAGAAACTCGCTGACCAGAACGCTGAACAGGCCAGTTGTGCCACGGGCCTGACCGCTAAAGATCGCAACCAATGCGTCAAACGCGTCATCGCTGGCGCGGTCGTCAATATAGGCGGCGGCTTTCCAGTTGCCACGGGCCATCAGGCCTGGGATTTCCAGCATCAAGCCTACATTCAGACCCGACAGGTCCACATCACCATACATGCCTTCGTCGATCCGCACACCGGACCACGCCTGGCAATAGCCCTCGGTCGGGGCGTGCTTGCCCAGCGACACAACGCACGGGCAAAACACCGTACAGTTACAGTTCAGAATAAGCTCACCCTTGATCGTCCAAGGCGTAGTGCCAACAGTTGCCGCGTCAAAAGCCATATCAAAGTCCTCCCAGACTATAAGAGTGTTACAAGTGCCCCAGCCACCAGAGCCACGCCCAAAGGACGGGTCACATAGCGGCCATAGTCAGGCATTTTTTCCAAAATCATGATCACTGTCGCCAAGCCCATAAAGGCCAGGTTCATTACGCCACCCACAAAGGCCAGTGCCATCAGGGCCCAGCAGCACCCCAAACACACCAACCCCAAACGCAATCCATTGCGAAACGCGCCTTCGTCCCAATGGGCAAAGAAAAAGCTCAGCGGCGCCCGGCATTTTGACAGGCAGGCCTCTTTCAGCGGGGTGAACTGATACACCCCGGCGACCAGCAGCAACAGCGCGGTCAACCCGGTGGACCGGCTGTCGCCCAGCGCGCTTAGCAGATCGAACTGGAACAACACCAACTGCGCCCCTGCCGCCACAAGGCTGAACCCGATCCACACCACCAAATAGCCCCAGACCAACGCTGCAAAGTTCGTGTCGGTGGACCGACCCAGATCTTCATAGGTGGCCAGCGCAGGCAGAACCGTCGGGGCCATCATCGCCGCCGACATCAGCACCCACATCACAAAAATCCGCCCAAACCCGGCCGCGTCAGGGGTCAGCGTACAAAACGCTGTCCAAAAGTCGCTGCCATAGATCTGGGACATTTCCCGCAGCTCGGCCGGTTGGGCCATGGCGAACAAAATCACCCACGCACCTAGAATCAGCCCAAACAACACCAGCCAATGGGGTGCGGTCATGCTGCGGATGCGTGTTGCGATCATATAACTCCTCCGGCCGAAATTTGATTCGACTCTTGAATCCCAAATGTCAGACTTTTAATTGTCTGACAAATGAAAAAATTAGATTCGACTTCAAAAGCAGATTTGCCCAGCCAGATCGCTAAGGCGATCCGCGACTTCATCATGGCTGGCGACCTCATCGTGGATGAACGCCTGCCCTCGGAATCCGAGCTTGCAGACCAGTTCGATGTATCGCGCCCCACTGTGCGCGAGGCGTTGAAAAGACTGGCCGCGCAATCCCTGATCCGCACCCAGCGCGGGGCATCCGGCGGGGCCTTTGTGAACCGTCTGTCATTCGAGGAAGCCTACGGCCAGCAGATCACCACCTCGACCCTTTTGCTGTCCATGAACGCGGTTAGCTTTGAAACCGCGTGCGAGGCCAGATACGCATTGGAACGCGCCTGTGCTGCCCTGGCAAGCCAACGCCGCACGGACAAGCAACTATCTGTAATGAAATCAGAAATTGCGCGGCAAGCCGATGCTGACCTTACGGATGAGGCCTTCTGCGCGTCCGATGTGGCCTTCCACCGGGCCTTGGTTGATGGGGCCGGAAACCCGGTTTTGTCCTACCAACTGGCCGGCGCGGTCGAAGCGATGCAGCCCCTTATGAACATGATCACCTTCACCGAAAGGTCCCGCGCCACGATCATCGCATTGCACCAACGCATATTGGATGCGCTGCGCAACCGCGATGCCGGGCTGGCGGATTCCGCCCTGGTCGATCTGGATGAATACACCCGCAGCCTGGGCCGCGAGGTCGTCTCGAAACGTCAGGCCAGAACCGGCACCACATCCACGGCCTGACCCACGCTCGCCACGCCAGAGGCCCGTAGCACCCCTTTGATCGGGGCCACGTCAGAATAATCGCGCCCATAGCCCACAACAATGTGATCGGTTTTTGCCGTCACATCATTGGTCGGGTCATATTCAACCCATCCCATCTTGGGCCCACACCATGCAGCGACCCATGCGTGCATGGCGTCTGCCCCTTCCAGCCGTTCCTGGCCCTCGGGCGGTTCGGTCCGAACGAACCCGCTGACATAGCGCGCCGGGATCCCCAGACTGCGCAGCCCTGCGATCAGGATATGGGCAAAGTCCTGGCACACCCCGCGCCGCTTGCGGAACGCCTCGTCCAGGGGCGTGTCCACCGTTGTGGCCATGCTGTCAAAGCTCATGTCCTGATGCAGGCTGCGCCCAAGGGCAAGGAATGCCGCCAAAGTGCTTCCCCCCGGCTGGACGATGGCCCGGGAATATTCAGCCACATCGGGCGCGGTCATGATCCGGGGCGACAGACCCAAAAAATGATGGGGCGCCGCCGCATCAAGGGCTTTATAGCCCCGTATCTCGCGCGGCAGATCAGCCAAAGAGACCGAGGCATCGGACAAATCATCTTGCGCCAAACAGGTCACCCGCGCTTTCATTTCGATCTGCATCATGTTGTGGGACGACAGATGGGAAAACTGCGTCATCAGATTGCCGAAATAATCCTTCAAATCCCCCCGGGCATTCGACACAGGGTTCGCATTCACACTTAGCGATTGCACATTCTGCCGCCCCGCGATGGTCAGGGGCGCCACATGCACTACATGGCGCGCCCCCGCCGTCGGACCCGCATAGTAATGGCTCAGCTGTAGCTTCAGATCATACACAACGTGCTGGTTCATCTTAGATATGCCTCGGACAAATTGTCGGACAGACCCCAGATTTTTGACCGCAAAACCATCAAATCGTCAGGGCCCAACGCCTCGGGCTTGGTCGCGGCCAGGCCCTTTTGCAGATCCGTCGCCAAGGCAACCACGCTGTTTTTCCCCACGGCCACGCTGGAATCCGCAGGCAAAGGCAGGGCTTCGACATGGGCCTGAATGCTGCGCAGGTGAAACAGGATCGACCGTGGGTTCGACTGGTCCAGCGCCATCAACGCCACCAAACTGGCCGGACTGGGCGGCACGATATAAAGCGCCCGGTGGGACATCGCGCTATCGCCCAGTTCTAACGCCAGATCCCGCGCGCCTTCGGGCGCATCCTCTCGCAACAGCCGCGCCAGCAATGTCGCCATCCCCGCCGCTCGCTCAAGCGAGGTGCCAAGGCTCATGAACCGCCACCCGGTGGAATGATACATGTTTTCATGGACAAGCCCGGCAAACCCGCTGATCTGGCGCAACAAAAGCCCCACCTTTTCAGGGATCTCGTCCAAGGGTACAGATTCGCGGGACAGGGCATGGGCGGTGGCCGACAGCTCTTTCAACGCAAGAAACCCGTCGACGGAAAACCGGTCTCGGTTGCGGGCCGCACAGGTGACAGCGCCGTCCAAAGGCTCCTCAAACTGGCGCGCCATGATTTGGGCGGAACTGGTTGCGGTGAACAGCAAATCGTTTTGAACCAACATCGGCAAAGGGTCGAATTCCGAAAACCCCGACACCCGCAGCCCGTGATAAGCCCGGAACGTGCGCATGGCGATCTCGGCCCGTTCCACATAACGGCCCAGCCAGAACAGATTGTCCGCCGCCCGGGTTGGGGGCGCGGTTTTCTGCTCTACCGGCGCTTTGCCTTTGGCCGAGCTGAGCAAGGTGGGCTTGGGCACGGGGCGCGGGCTGACAACCCAGACATCCGACACCGACCCACCGCGCTGCATGGCCAAACGTTTGGCCTCGTCCGACGCATCCTCGCCGGTGCCGATTCGGGCATAGCCCCCGGGCAAAACCTGCCAACCTTCGGCCGTGCGCGCTAAAAACACCCGCAGGCTCATGGGGCGCGAGGTCAACGCGCCGTCTTGCCAATAGGGCGCGGTCGAAAGGGTCACCCGTTCCTGGCCAACCAATGCGTCGCCCCGTTGCGCCAAAATATGTTCCAGATCAGGGTCTTGGGTGCTGGGCGGCACCCCGTCCTCATAAGGCCAATGCCCGGCGAAGGCCGACCCCAGCACCATGTCGTCCCGCGATCCCAATACATGGGTCCGCGCCGCTGCGTCCCCACACCACCAGGTCGCGATATTGGGCAGGGCCAGGGGCGCGCCGGTCAGGGCAGCTGCAATCTTGGGCATGAACGCCATCAGCGCCCGGCTTTCCAGGATGCCCGCACCCAACGCGTTCACTGTCGTCAATGTCTGTTCGCGCACAGCCCCCAGCATTCCCGCCGTGCCCAGGGCCGAGTTTTCGTTCAGCTCCAGCGGGTCGCAGAATTCCGCATCCAAGCGCCGCCACAAGACCGAGATCGGCCGCAGCCCTTCTACCGTGCGCACATGTAATGCACCGTCCACGACAGTCAGATCTTCGCCTTCGACCAGCAAAAAGCCCAGATACCGCGCCAGATAGGCGTGCTCGAAATAGCCGTCATTCATCTGGCCCGGTGTCAACAGTCCCACCTGCTCGCCGGCCCCGCGCTGCATCCCTATCAGGGCCGCGCGAAAATCGCCAAAGAACCCCGCCAAGCGGTGCACGTTGGAACTGGCATAGAAATTCGGGAACACCCGGCTGGTCGCCACCCGGTTTTCCAGCGCGAACCCCGCGCCCGAAGGCGCATCGGTCCGGTCGCCCAAAACCCACCATTGCCCAGACGGCCCGCGCCCAACCTCGAACGCGACAAAGTTCAGGAAATGCCCGCCCAAAGGCTCCACCCCGACCATGGGGCGCACCCACCCGGGGTTCTGGGCAATCAGTGCTGCGGGCAAATGCCCATCGGCCACCAGCTGGTTCGGCCCATATAGATCCGCCACCACCTGTTCCAACAGATCGGCGCGCTGCACCAAGCCTGCGGAAATCTCGGACCAATCGGCTTCCGATATCAGCACCGGAATGGGTGACAGGGGCCAGTCCCGTTCCTCGGCGCTTTCGGTTCCGTATTTGCGGTAGAACACCCCTGCATCACGCAGATACTGGTTGCCCCGCTGGAACCGAGCATTGATCCCGTCCGGCCCCAGCTGGTCTAAATGAGAGATAAATTGCCGCCACACAGGCCGCATCTGCCCCGAAGACGCGAACAGCTCGTCCGCAACACCGGGCAATGTCCGATAGGACGACAAAAGCTCCGGCGTCGTGGCACCGGAGCTTTGCGATTGCGATTGGCCTGAATTGGCAAGGGTAGAGTTAGACATGCACTCCTCGGCGCAGATCCAATGTCATTGGACATTCGGGGTGGGGCGTCTCCGGTGACGGAGAATACAGACCACCACTATGCCCACTGGCTTCGAAACGAGCAAGCCGTCTTGCCTCTGCCTCGTTCCCATTCACCGGGAACGTGTCATAGTTGCGCCCGCCGGGATGGGCCACATGGTACCGGCACCCGCCAAGGGCACGCCCGGTCCAATTGTCAAAGATGTCAAAGGTCAGCGGCGCATCCACCGGCAATGTAGGATGCAAGGATTGCGCAGGCTGCCAGGCCTTATAGCGCACCCCGGCCACAGCCGTGCCAATCTCGCCCGTCTTTTGCAACGGTACAGTGCGGCCATTGGCGGTGACGGTATAGCGCCCGGTATCGGCGGCACTTAGCTTGACCTGCAACCGTTCGACCGAGCTGTCGGTATAACGCACAGTCCCGCCAATCGCGCCGGTTTCGCCCAGCACATGCCAAGGCTCCAACGCCTGGCGAATCTCCAGATGCGCGCCCTCGTATTCGACCTCGCCGCAGAACGGAAAGCGGAATTCGGACTGCGCGGTGAACCAGGCCGGATCCACATCCAACCCGTGGGCCCGCAGATCGGCGCAGACATCCAGGAAATCCTGCCAGATGAAATGGGGCAACATGAACCGGTCATGCAATTGCGTGCCCCAACGGGTCATTGGGCCAGACACCGGGTTTTCCCACATCCGCGCGATCAAAGCCCGGATCAAAACCTGTTGGGCCAGGCTCATGCGGGAATCGGGCGGCATCTCGAACCCACGGAACTCGACCAGACCAAGGCGGCCCGTAGGCCCGTCGGGCGAATAGAGCTTATCAATACAAATCTCGGTCCGGTGGGTGTTGCCTGTCACGTCGATCAACGCATTGCGCAGCAACCGGTCGGTCAGCCACGGCGGGGGCACATCCCCGGCGCCGGGCGCATTGATCTGGCTTAGGGCGATTTCCAGCTCGTACAGACCATCCTGTCGGGCCTCGTCAATCCGGGGGGCCTGGCTGGTCGGGCCGACAAAGACTCCGGCGAACAGATAGGACAGGCTTGGATGGCGGTTCCAATGCAGGATCAGGGATTTCAGCAAATCCGGACGGCGCAGGAACGGGCTGTCCAGCGGGGTCGCCCCGCCCACAACCACATGGTTGCCGCCGCCAGTGCCAGTATGGCGCCCGTCGGTCATGAATTTATCCGCACCCAGACGGCATTCGCGCGCCTCTTGGTAGACTGCTTCTGTAATGGCTTTGCAGTCCTCCCAGTCATGGGCAGGGTGAATGTTGACCTCTAGCACACCGGGATCGGGCGCAATGCGAATGACGTTCAGCCGCGCATCATGGGGCGGCGCGTAGCCTTCGATATGAACCAGCTCGCCCATCTCCTCGGCAGAGCCCTCAACAGCTGCGACCAGTTCCAGATAGTCCTCCACCCGTTCCACGGGGGGCAGGAACACGCATAGCTTGCCTTCACGCGGCTCCACACTGATCGCGGTGCGCACAGGGCCCAAGGATTCCGGGTTCTGCTCCAGCGCACCAGCCTGCACCGGCGGGACAGAGCCTTTGATGATATTGGGCGCAATCTCGCGGCGATCTGGGGCTGCCAGCTCCGCCGGTTCGGGCAGATCGCCGGTTAGATCCACAGGATCGGCGGGGTATGTATAAGGATAGGCCACTTTTGGAACATGGGGCAGCGAATCCAGCGGCAGGCGGTAGCCCACAGCGCTGTCGCCGGGCACCAGGAACAGGTGCGAGCGTCGCAGTTTCCACCGCTCGGACCGCCAAACAGTTGGGCTATAGCCCGCCTTAGCCTGCCAACGCTGAACTGGCAGCGCATATCCCGCAGGTTCCGTCAAACCCCGTTCGAACACCTTGGCGATCCGGTGGCGCGCCTCGGCGTCCGACAATTTCGAATTCTTCGGCGTCACGTTTTCGGGCAGGTTCGCTTCACGCAGCAACCATTCGCCCGGATCTTCATAGGCCGCAACGACGTTCTTGCGCGGCACGTCCAGCTTTTGGGCCACTTTCTTTAGGAATTTCCGCGCCTGTTTCGGCCCGGTTTCATGGTCCGAATGCTCGGGCGCAATCAGGTTCGGATCGGTCCAAACCGGCTTGCCATCGCCGCGCCAGTACAGCGAGAACGTCCACCGTGGCAGGGTCTCGCCCGGATACCACTTGCCCTGACCGTAATGCAGCAACCCACCGGGGGCAAAACGGTCCCGCAGCTTGCGGATCATCTGGTCGGCCAGCGCGCGCTTGGTCGGGCCCACCGCATCGGTGTTCCATTCCGAGGATTCGAAATCGTCAATCGACACGAATGTCGGTTCGCCGCCCATTGTCAGGCGCACATCGCCGTCGGCCAGCTTCTTGTCGACCTTCTTGCCCAGCGCGTCCAGCGCCGTCCAGGCATTGTCAGAAAACGGCTTGGTGATGCGCGGATGTTCGGCCACGCGGTTGACCTGCATGTCAAATTCAAACTCGACCTCGGCCTTTGTTGCCATGCCAGAAATAGGCGCGGCCGACCGGTAATGCGGGGTCGCAGCCAACGGGATATGGCTTTCGCCGGTCAGCAAACCACTGGTCGGGTCCAAACCAACCCAGCCAGCGCCGGGCAAGTATACCTCGCACCAAGCATGCAGATCGGTGAAATCCACATCTGTCCCCGCTGGGCCATCCAGCGCCTTCAGGTCAGGTTTCAGCTGGATCAGATAGCCCGACACAAACCGCGCCGCAAAGCCCAGGTGCCGCAGGATCTGGATCAGCAGCCAGCTTGTATCACGGCACGATCCCTTGCCTTTTTTCAAAGTCTTCTCGGCTGATTGCACGCCGGGCTCCATCCGGATCACATAGCCAATTTCCGACGCCAACCGCGCGTTCAACCCCACCAGAAAATCAATCGTCCGATCCGCTGACCGCGGTATAGTCGAGACGAACTCCTCCACCCGCTTGGTCATCGGCTCGGGGGTGCGGTACATTCCCAGATCTGCCGCCAGATCCGCGTCATATTCGAAAGGCCAGCTTTCGGCGTCTTCCTCTACGAAAAAGTCGAACGGGTTGTAGACCGACATGTCAGCAACCAGATCCACCTCGATCTTGAACTCTCGGACAGGCTCGTGGAACACGAACCGCGACAGCCAGTTGCCATAGACATCCTGCTGATGGTTCACGAAATGCGCGCCGGGCGAAACCTTTAACGAATGCGAGATTACCCGCGTCCGCGAATGGGGCGCCGGGCGCAACCGGATGATCTGAGGCCCCAAGGTCACGGGCCGATCATACTGGTAAGAGGTCAAATGATAGATGCTAGCTTTGATCGACATGTGGTCCGCCTAACGCGCCCCTACGGCGCAAAATTGGTTAACTCGTGTAGGGCCCGTTGGACTTAAACCATCCACAGGGCCAATCCCAGTCCGGATCACGCCCCGCGTCAAATCAGACCTATCCGAGTATGCTAGCTTCCGTTTGACAGGCAAGCCGCGCAAGAGTTGGGCAGGATTGTGTCAACAATCTGCACAATCGCTGGGAACTGTTTCCGATCCAGAAACGACGACAAGCCCCCACCGGGAAGCCTGCCCAAACTTTTTCGAAAAAAGGTAAAGAACCTGCGACGGAAATCCCAACCGCCTTCGTTCAACAGCTTTACCATGCGCAAAGGGTCCACCTCTTGTCTCGTCTCTCTTTTCTTCATCCCTATTGGCTTTGGGCACTGCTCGCCCTGCCCGGCTTTGGCATGTTTTTCCAAGCTCTCACAGATACCAACCCCCGTATCTTTCACATCCTCGTTCATCCAAGTGGCGAGTTTTCGGCCCGGTTCATGATCATCTCGATGATGGCCTCGCCACTGGTTCTGCTGCTGAAAGGCTGGCGCGGGCCGCTTTGGCTGCGCAAGAACCGCCGCTATTTCGGCGTTGCGGCCTTTGCCTATGCCGCCCTGCACACCGCGTTCTATCTGATCGACAAATCCTCGCTTGACCGGGTCATCACCGAACTGCCGCGCCTTTATATCTGGACCGGCTGGATCGCTTTCGCGATCTTTATCCCGCTGGCCGCGAC